>DASQSC010000087.1:0-2202 GCA_035642555.1 Streptosporangiaceae bacterium
CGGCTGTTCCTGCTGTTCCCGGGCGAGGACGGGGTGCTGCTGCACACCAACCACTTCCGCTCGGACCGGTTCGCTGAGCTGGACGTGGGGCTGTGGGCGATGCCGAGCAGCCCGTTCCGGCTGCACCGCCTCCAGGCGGGACTGCGGGCGGCGGGCGGGCCGCCGTCGCTGGAACTGTTCCGGACGCTGCTGGCCGACCACGCTAACCAGCCGGGCGCCGTGTGCTGCCACCCCGACCCGCGGCAGCATCCGTTCGACCAGGGCAAGACCGTGGCCTCGGTGCTGATGGACCTGACGGCGAAGCGGCTGTGGCTGGCGGACGGGAACCCGTGCGACACCCCGTACCGGGAGCTTGACTACGGCGAGTTCCTGGCCAAGCCCGTCAGCTTCCGGGAGCCGACGGGACCGCTGGCGGCCGGTGCCCGGTGACCGCCCCCGCTGACCTGATCCTCACCGGCGGCCAGGTCTACACGGTGGCCGCGGCCCGGTCATGGGCGCAGGCGGTGGCGGTGCGGGCCGGGCGGATCTCGGCGGTGGGACCGGACGCCGCGGTCCGGGCGCTGGCCGGGCCCGGCACCCAGACGGTGGACCTGGCCGGGCGGATGCTGCTGCCTGGCTTCCAGGACGCCCACGTCCACGCGTCCGCCGCCGGGCTGGAACGGGCCCGCTGCGACCTGTCGGAACTGCACAGCCTGCCGGACTACCTGGCGGCGATCGGCTCCTACGCCGCCCGCACCGGCGGGCCGGAGGGCGCCGCCGGGGATGGGTGGATCACCGGCGGCGGCTGGGCCATGGACGTGTTCCCCGGCGGCATCCCGGCACGGGCGGACCTCGACCGGGTGGCCGGCGGCCGGCCGGTCTTCCTGCCCAACCGTGATCACCATGCCGCCTGGGTGAACTCACGGGCGCTGGAGCTGGCCGGGATCGGCGCGAGCACCCCGGACCCGCCGGACGGGCGGGTCGAGCGGGACGAGCGCGGCGAGCCCGCTGGCACCCTGCAGGAAGGCGCGATGGACCTGGTCCAGCGGGTGCTGCCGCCGCCAGCGCTCGCCGACCAGCTGGCCGGGATCGAGGAAGGCCAGCGCTACCTGCACGCGCTTGGCGTCACCGCCTGGCAGGAAGCGATCGTGGGCGATTACGCGGCCACCCCGGACTGCTTCCGGGCCTACCTGGAGGCCGACCGCCGGGGCCTGCTCGTCTCGCAGGTGGTTGGTGCCCTGTGGTGGCAGCGCGGCACCGGGGCCGGGCAGCTGGCCGGGCTCGAGCAGCGGCGCGAGGAGGCCAGTGCCCGGCCGGGCCGGTTCCGTGCCACCAGCGTCAAGATCATGCTGGACGGGGTCTGCGAGAACCACACGGCCGCGATGCTCACCCCGTACCTGGACCGGCACGGGAACCAGACCGCGACCGACGGCATCAGCTACTTCGATCCCGGGGAGCTCGCCGCGGCGGTAACCCGGATCGACGCCAGCGGGTTCGACGCCCACTTCCACGCGATCGGGGACCGCGCGGTGCGGGACGCGCTCGACGCCGTGGCCGCCGCCCGCGCCGCCAACGGCCCCGGCGGACGGCACCACATCGCCCACATCCAGGTGATCCACCCGGACGACCTGGCCAGGTTCCGGGAGCTGGGAGTGGCCGCCAACGCCCAGCCGCTGTGGGCGTGCAACGAGCCGCAGATGACCGAGCTGACGCTGCCGTTCCTGGGCCCGCAGCGGGCGGAGTGGCAGTACCCGTTCGGGAGCCTGGCCGCCTCCGGCGCTCAGCTGGCGTTCGGCAGCGACTGGCCGGTGTCCTCCCCCGACCCGCTGGGGGAGATCCACGTCGCGGTCAACCGGACCATCCCGCCGGGGTACCCCTACGGCGGGGACGGTGACGGCGGCGTGTTCCTGCCCGGCGAGCGGCTGAGCCTGCCGGCGGCGCTCGCCGCGGCCACGATTGGTTCCGCCTACGTGAACCGGCTCGACCACGAGACCGGGACGGTCGAGCCGGGCAAGCGGGCGGACCTGGTGGTACTCGACCGGGACCTGTTCGCCCATCCGGCCAGCGAGATCGCGGCCGCGCGGGTGGACCTCACCATCATCGGCGGCGAGGTCGTTTACCAGCGGCCCGGCAGCTGAGCCGCGGGCCGGGCCGGGGGTCGCCCCGGGCCGACGGGTTGCCCGGGCCGGCGGGCCGTCCGGGCCGGTGCCCGGCCGGCGGGTT
>DASQSC010000088.1:0-4357 GCA_035642555.1 Streptosporangiaceae bacterium
GGCGGGCTCGGCGGTGCCGCCGCACTACGACTCGCTGCTGGGCAAGCTCATCGCGAGTGGGCCGGACCGCCCGGCCGCGCTGGCGCGGCTCGCGGCCGCGCTCGCCGCGTGCCGGATCGAGGGGGTGGCCACCAACCTGCCCTTGTACGCGGCGCTGACCGGCGACCCGGAGTTCGCCGCCGGCCGGGTGGACGTGGGCTACCTGCGGCGGTTCCTCGACCGGGCACAGGCCGGCCCCCGGGAACCAGCCCATGGCTGAGATCCGGCTGCTCGACGTCTCGATCCGGGACGGCAACCAGAGCCTGTGGGGGGCCACCGGGCTCACCACCCGGCAGATCCTTCAGATCGCGCCGGTGCTGGACCGGGCGGGCTTCGCCGCGCTCGACTTCACCTCCAGCACCCACATGGGCATCGCGGTCCGCAATCACAAGGAGAACCCCTGGCAGCGGATCAGGCTCGCGCGCGCCGCCCTGCCGCACACGCCGCTGCAGTTCATCGGCACCGGCTTCCGGTTCATCTCCTGGGAGACGTCGAACCCGGAGGTCATGCGGCTGGTGTACGAGCGGCTGGTGGACTGCGGCATCGGGAAGTTCATCGTGCTCGACCCGATGCATGACATGGCCGCGGTCCGGCGCACGGCGGCCACGATCCGGGCCGTGGGCGGGCAGGAGGTCATGGGCGCGCTCACCTACACCGTCAGCGATGTCCACGACGACGCCTTCTACGCCGGGCTGGCCGGGCAGCTGGCGGCCTGCCCCGACATCACCCGGGCCTACCTCAAGGACCCGGCCGGCCTGCTGACCCCGGACCGGGCGCGGACGCTGATCCCGGCCATCGCCGACCAGCTCGCGGGCAAGCCGCTGGAACTGCACTCGCACTGCACGCTCGGGCTGTCCCCGCTCACCTACCTGATCGCGGCCGAACTCGGCGTCAGCGTGCTGCACACCGGCTGCGGTCCGCTGGCGAACGGCACCTCGCTGCCCGACGCCCAGCGGGTCACTGCCAACCTGCGCGAGCAGGGCCACCGGGTGAGCGTGAACGACGCCGCGGTGGCGGCGGCCGCCGCCTACTTCCGGCGGCTGGCCGCGGCCGAGTCCCGGCCGGCCGGGACGCCGGGCGAGTACGACGCCTCGTTCCTGCGTCATCAGCTGGCGGGCGGAGTGGTCACGACCCTGCGCCGCCAGCTCGCCGAGATTGGCCTGGCCGGCCGGTTCGGCGCGGTCATGGCCGAGGTGGCCCGGGTCCGCGCCGACCTTGGGTACCCGATCATGGTCACCCCGTTCCCGCAGGTCGTGTGCTCCCAGGCGCTCGCCAACGTGATCGGCAGCGAGCGCTACGCCCAGGTGCCCGACCAGGTGATCAGGTACGTGCTGGGCCGGTTCGGGCGCCCCGCGGGCCCGGTCGACCCGGATGTGGCCGACCGGATCCTGTCCCTTCCCCGGGCCCGGGAGCTGGCGGCCGAGCCGCCGCCGCCGGGCCTGGCGGAACTGCGGGCCCGCTTCCCCGGTGCGGGCGATGAGGAGATGCTGCTGCGCGCGGTCATGCCGGCCCAGGAGGTGGACGCGATGCTCGCGGCCGAGGCGGCCGGCCCGCCGGCCCGCCACTACAACCCGGACCTGCAGGGCGTGCTGGCCCTGCTGGCCGGGCTCGGCTCCCGCCCCGGCGGCCCCGGCGTCACCGCCCTGACGGTCCGCAAGCCCGGTTTCCGGCTCGAACTGGGCGGGGGATCCCGTGTCAGATGACGGTGCGGCGGCGCAGCGGCTACGGGCCGCCGGGGGGTTCGTGTTCGACCTGGACGGCACGCTGGTGCTGACCGACCGGCGTAACCACGGGTTCACGCCGCTGCCGGGAGCGATCGGCCTGACCGGCAGGCTCGCGGCACGCAACGTACCGTTCGTCCTGTTCACCAACGGGACCACCCGCACGCCGGCCAGCTACGCGCGGGCGCTGCGGGAGACCGGGTTCGCGGTGGGCGACGAGGCGGTGCTGACGCCAGCGGCCAGCGCCGCCGCGGTGTTCGCGCGGCGCGGCTACCGCCGGGTGATGGCGCTGGGCAACGACGGCCTGGCCGGCCCGCTGCGCGAGGCCGGCATCGAGCCGGTCCCGCCGCGGCCCGGGCAGCGGGCGGACGCGGTGCTGGCGGGCTGGTACCGCGAGTTCGGCATGGACGCGCTGGAAGCCGCCTGCGAGGCGGTATGGGCCGGCGCGCGGCTGTACTCATGCTCGCAGTCGGTGTTCTTCGCGACCGCGGACGGCCGCGCGATCGGCACCTCCCGCGCCATCTCGGCCGCGATCCGGAGCGTCACCGGCTGCCGGGTGGAGATCGTGGGCAAGCCGTCGCTGCACGCGCTGCGGTGCGCCGCCCGCCGGCTCGGTGTCCCGGCCGCCCGGCTGGCGGTGGTGGGCGACGACCCGGAGCTGGAGGTCCCGATGGCGCACCGGGGACGGGCGCTGGCGATCGCGGTCGGCACCGGCATCGGTTCCGCCGCCGACTTCGCGCGGCTTCCGGCCGGGCGGCGGCCGCACCTGGTGCTGCCCGGCGTCGCCGACCTGCTGCCGCTACTGGGCGAGTAGCCGGCCCGGGCCCGTCAGTTGTCCTGCTCGGTGGGGCGCACCAGCAGCTCGTTGATGGCCATGTGCCGGGGCCGGGTGACGATGTACCCGATCGCGTCGGCGATGTCGGCCGCCGCCATCGGCTGCATCCCGGCGAGGCGCCGCTGCTGCGCCGCCCGGATCTCCGGCCGCAGGTGGTCGCGCAGCTCGGTGGTGACCGCGCCCGGCTCGACCACCGCCACCCGCAGGTAGCGGCGGGCGAACTCCTGCCGCAGCGCTTCGCTGAACGCGCCCACCCCGTGCTTGGTGGCGGCGTAGACGCTGCTGGTGGAGCGGACCTGACGGCCTGCCACCGAGCTCACGTTGACCAGGTCGGCCACCTGGCGCGGGCCGTCCCCGGCGGCTTTGAGCAGGTGCGGCAGGGCCGCGTGGGTCCAGGTGACCAGGGCGGTCAGGTTCAGCTCGATCATCCGCTGCCATTCGGCAAGCGGTGCGCTCGCCGCCGGGCCGAGCAGCATCACCCCGGCGTTGTTGACCAGGATGTCGATCCGGTCGTGCCCGAAGGCCGCGGCGGCGGTGCCCATCATCTCGGCCGCCTGCCCGCCGTCGGTGACGTCGGCGGGCAGCGCCAGCGCGGCCCCGCCGTTCGCCGTGATCTTGCCGGCCAGGCCGGCCAGCCGGCCGGCGCGGCGGGCGACCAGCACCACGCCGGCGCCCCGGGCTGCCAGCGCGAGCGCGGTCGCCTCGCCGATGCCGCTGGACGCGCCGGTCACCACGGCGGTGCAGCCGGTCAGGTCGCTCGCGGTTGCCAGCGGCTGAATGTCGGTCATCGTGCTCCCATCAGTCGTCACGCGCTATGGCTGCGTACTCATAGGCTGCGGCCGAGTGCAGCGGCAGCGGAAGGAGGGTACCCGGCCGGCGCCGGACTCACCGGGGCCGGCCGGACAGCCGATGAACGAGGGACGGCCTGGCGCGCTGGAACTGATCGCGATGGCGCTCGACGAGGGAAGCTGGCGGTCCTGGGACACCGCGCCGCGCGACCCGGCGGGACTGCCCGCCAGCTACGCGGCGGAACTTGCCGCCGCCCGGGCCGGCACCGGCCTGACCGAGTCGGTGGTCACCGGGGAGGGGAGCATCGACGGCCGCCGGGTGGCGGTCGGCGCCTGCGAGTTCGGCTTCCTCGCCGGGTCGATCGGCACCGCGGCGGCCGGGCGGCTGGTGCGGTGCGTCGAACGGGCGACGGCTGAGCGGCTGCCGCTGGTGGCATCGCCCGCCTCCGGGGGCACCAGGATGCAGGAGGGCACCCCGGCGTTCGCCCAGATGGCGTCGATCTCGGCGGCGGTGGCCCGGCATCGCGCCGCTGGCCTGCCCTACCTGGTGTACCTGCGGCACCCGACCACCGGCGGGGTGCTCGCCTCCTGGGGCTCGCTCGGCCACGTCACGGCCGCCGAGCCGGGCGCGCTGATCGGCTTCCTGGGCCCGCGGGTGTACCAGGCGCTGCACGGCGAGCCGTTCCCGGCGGGCGTCCAGCGAGCCGAGAACCTGGCCGCGCACGGCCTGCTGGACGGGGTGGTGCCGCCGGGCGAGCTGCGGGAGGTGGCCGCCAGGGCGCTGCGGGTGCTGGCCGCCGGCCCGCTGGCCGCCGGACCGGCCGGGCCCGCCGGCGCCGCCGGTGCGGAGCCGGCGGAACCCGGTGCAGCGCTGGAGGAGCCGCCGGAACCCGGTGCCGGGCCGGGGGTGCCGGCCTGGGAGTCGGTGCAGCGCTCGCGGCGGCCGGAGCGGCCGGGGCTGCGGGACCTGCTGG
>DASQSC010000089.1:0-3114 GCA_035642555.1 Streptosporangiaceae bacterium
GCCGCGCATGCAGGCACCCTACGCGAAGTTGAGCCTGCTCCGCCGCCGAACCTCGTACTCGTGCACGATGGCGCTGGCGTAGCCGTGCGACAGGCCGTGCTCGTCCGACAGCCAGTGGGCGCGCTCCTCGCAGCGGAGGAACGCGGGGCCCGATTCCAGGCTTCTGAACCACTCATGGAGGTCCCGTCCGGTGACGGAGGGAATGCGCGCGATCAGGTTCTTATGCGTCTCCGAGGAATGGTTCAGAGCCAAGGGGCACCTCCAGGCTGGACACCTCTTGCAGTTGAGCCTGCACTACGCCCGGGCGCCTGGCAACCCCCGGAGCGGCTTTCCCCACCCCGGTCTCGTTGCGGCTGGCTCACGGGCAGCCGTCCCGCGCTGAACCGTTCGGTAAAACCGGTATGACCCAGGCGGTCAGGACAGCCGCTCCACCACCATCGCCATCCCCTGGCCGCCGCCGACGCACATGGTCTCGAGCCCCAGCGTCTGGTCGTGGAACGCCAGGCTGTCCAGCAGGGTAGTGGTGATCCGGGCGCCGGTCATGCCGAACGGGTGCCCGACCGCGATCGCGCCGCCGTTCACGTTCAGCTTGTCCAGGTCGATGCCGAGGTCCCGGTAGGACGGGATGACCTGGGCGGCGAACGCCTCGTTGATCTCGACCAGGTCGATGTCATCGATGGTCATGCCCGCCCGGCCCAGCGCCTGCCGGGAGGCTTCCACCGGGCCCAGGCCCATGATCTCCGGGGACAGCGCCGTCACGCCGGTGGACACGATCCGGGCCAGCGGCGTGATCCCGAGCTCGGCCGCCTTCCGGTCGCTCATGATCACGACTGCCGCCGCGCCGTCATTGAGCGGGCAGCAGTTCCCGGCGGTGACGGTGCCGTCGGGGCGGAACACCGGCTTCAGCCCCGCCACCTTCTCCAGCGTGGTGCCGGGGCGGGGACCGTCGTCGGCCGCGACCTCGGTGCCGTCGGGCAGCGTGACCGGCGTGATGTCGCGCTGCCAGAAGCCGTTGGCGAGCGCCTTCTCGGCCAGGTTCTGCGACCGCACCCCGAACTCGTCCTGCTCGCGGCGGGTGATGCCGCGAAGCTGGGCCACGTTCTCGGCGGTCTGCCCCATCGCGATGTAGACGTCGGGTACCTCGCCGTCCTCCCGCGGGTCGTGCCAGTCCGGCGCGCCCTCGCCGGCCCGGCTCTCGGTGCGCGCCTCGGCGCCGGCGAACACCGGGCTATGCGTGTCAGGCCAGCTGTCGCTGCTGCCCTTGCCGAACCGGCTGACGCACTCCACGCCCGCGGAGATGAACGCGTCGCCCTCGCCCGCCTTGATGGCGTGGAAGGCCATCCGGGTGGTCTGCAGCGAGGACGAGCAGTACCGGGTGACGGTGGTGCCGGGCAGGTGGTCGTAGCCGAGCATGATCGCCACCACCCGGGCCAGGTTGAAGCCCTGCTCCCCGCCGGGCAGGCCGCAGCCCAGCATGAGGTCGCTGAGGCCGGCCGGGTCGAGCTGAGGGACCTTCGCCAGCGCGGCGGACACGATCTGCCGGGTCAGGTCGTCCGGGCGGATGGTGGTGAGCGACCCCTTGAACGCGCGCCCGATGGGCGAGCGGGCGGTCGCGACGATAACGGCCTCGGGCATGGCGGGCCCCCTCGGTTCTCGTTGCCTACCGCGAAGTAGCCTACGTCAGCCCGCCGTCACCTGAATGATCAAGGCATTACTGTTGCGGTAGCGACACAATGCCTTGATCACGACAGCGGCGCCGCGGCGGCCCGGACCGGGCCCAGCCGGGGCGCGGCGGGGGGCGGCGATGCAGGTACACGAATCCCTGATCGAGCTGGTGGGGAACACGCCGCTGGTCAGGCTGCGGGCGGTGACCCGGGAGCTGGGGCCGCCACCGGGCAGCGGCCCGGGTGACTGGAACCCCCCGCAGGTGCTCGCCAAGGTCGAGTACTTCAACCCCGGCGGCTCGGTCAAGGACCGGATCGCGCTGGCCATGGTGGAGGCGGCGGAAGCGTCGGGCGCGCTCCGGCCCGGCGGCATCATCATCGAGCCCACCTCGGGCAACACCGGCGTCGGGCTGGCCATCGTGGCGGCCGAGAAGGGGTACCGGTGCCTGTTCGTGTGCCCGGACAAGGTCGGTCAGGACAAGATCAGTGTGCTCCGCGCCTACGGGGCTGACGTCGTGGTGTGCCCGGGCACGGTCTCGCCCGGCCACCCGGACTCCTATTATTCGGTGTCGGACCGGCTGGCCCGGGAGACCCCGGGCGGCTGGAAGCCCGATCAGTACGCCAACCCGGAAAACCCGGCGTCCCACTACCGCTCCACCGGGCCGGAGGTCTGGCAGCAGACCGAGGGCAGGGTCACCCATTTCGTGGCGGGCATCGGCACCGGCGGCACGATCAGCGGCGCCGGGCGCTACCTCAAGGACGTGTCCGGCGGGCGGGTGCGGGTGATCGGCGCCGACCCCGAAGGCTCGGTCTACTCGGGCGGCTCCGGGCGTCCCTACCTGGTCGAGGGCGTGGGCGAGGACATGTGGCCGGAGACCTTCGACCGGACGGTGTGCGACGAGGTGATCGCGATCAGCGACGCGGACTCGTTCCTCATGACCAGGCGGCTGGCCCGGGAGGAGGCGCTGCTCACCGGCGGGTCCTGCGGCCTCGCGGTGGCGGCCGCGCTGCGGGTGGCGGCGGCCGGCGGCGCCGACGACGTGATCGTGGTGCTGCTGCCGGACGGCGGGCGCGGCTACCTGTCCAAGATCTACAACGATGAGTGGATGGCCGACTACGGCTTCCTGACCGAGCCGACCGCCGAGCCCAAGGTGTCCGACGTGCTGGCGCGCAAGGGAGCCGCGCTGCCCGAGTTCGTGCACGCGCACCCGGACGAGACGGTCGCGGCGGCGGTCGCCATCCTGCGGGAGTACAACGTGTCACAGCTGCCGGTGATGAAGCAGGAGCCGCCGGTCATGGCGGCCGAGATGCTGGGCTCGGTGGTGGAACGCGACCTGCTGGACGCGCTGGTGGCCGGCCGGGCCAGCCCGGACGACCCGGTCGGCAGCCACATGTCGGCGCCGCTGCCGATGATCGGGTCCGGCGAGCAGGTGAGCCGCGCGGTGCCGGC
>DASQSC010000090.1:0-3278 GCA_035642555.1 Streptosporangiaceae bacterium
GGCCCGGCTTGCCCACTCCAGCACGGCTTGTTCGTAATCATGATCCGGCTCGGTCCAGGAGGTCCGGGTCTTCGCCTCCCGCATGGCCTTGCGCAGGTAGGAGGCCAGCCGGTCGCCGCTGACCGGCCACGCCCCCACCAGCATCTGCCAGCACAGGTACTCGGTGGCGGCCTCGGGCGGCGGGCCGGCCGCGAGCCGGCCGGCCCGCTCGTGCCAGGCGGCGACCGCCTGCTCCCACTCCCCGGGCAGCTCCGCCAGCACGCACAGCCGGGCCCGCACGTCCTCCTGCCGCTTGGTGTCGTGAGTCGACAGCGTGGTCATGGTCGCGGGCCAGCAGGTGGCGATCCGCCCGGCGAACTCGTGGAACTCCGCCATGCTGACCCCGAACCGGCCGGGGTCGCCGCCGACCTCGTTCAGCGCGGCCAGCCGCACCCAGCGGTAGTAGGCGGTGTCTTCCACCCCCTTCGCCATGACCGCACCGCAGGCCTGCTGGAACCGCACCACGAACTCGTCCGCGGCGGCCGTGGCAGCCGCGGCACCGCCGCGGCCGAGCACGAGTTCACCGACGGTGGTCAGGGCGGCGTGCAGCCGGGCGGGCAGCCGCCGCCGGGCTGCGGCCACGGCCTGGCCGATGACCGCCGCAGCCGCCGGCGGGGCAGGCTCGCCCGGGTAGACATAGGCCCGGTAGACGGGGCAGGCCGCCAGCAGCTCGGCCAGGATGGCTGACAGGTCGCCGGGCCCGCACGGGGCCAGCGCCGGCCCGGACGCCCGGGCCAGCAGCCCGGCCAGCCGCATCAGCTCCGCGGCCAGCCCGGTGGCCGCGGTTTCCCGCTTCGCGGCCGTCGCTGCCTCGGTGAAGGCCGCTGCGGTCCCGGTGAACCTGGCATGCGCGGCGGTCAGCGGCTGCTCCCCGGCTGGGTCCAGGAACACGCCGGTGACCATGGCCATGGCGTCGTACCCGGTGGTGCCCTCGCACCGCCAGTCAGCGGGCAGTTCCTCGCCCGGACCCAGGATCTTCTCGGCAGCGACCCAGGCCCCGCCGGCGGCTTCGGCCAGCCGCGCCAGGTAGCCGCGCGGGTCGGCCAGCCCGTCCGGGTGATCGACCCGCAGACCGTCGATCAGGCCCTCGGCCATCAGGGCGAGCAGCAGCCGGTGGGTGGCCGCGAACACGCCCGGGTCCTCGGCCCGGATCGCGATCAGCGTGCTGATGTCGAAGAACCGCCGCCAGTTCAGCTCGGTCCGGGCCAGCCGCCAGTCTGCCAGCCGGTAGTGCTGCGCCTCGATCAGCCGCGGCACCGGCAGCCCGGCGGTCCCGGCGCGCAGCGGCAGCACGTGGTCGAAGTAGCGCAGCACCGGCTCGTCGGCGGCCTCGGAGACCCTGGTGACCGTCAGGTCGCCGAGGCAGTCACCGGGCGGCCCGGCCAGGATGGGCAGCAGCAGCCGGTCCTGCTGGGCCGCCCAGTCGATGTCGAACCAGTGCCCGCAGGGCGAGCCCGGCCCCTCCCGCAGCACCGACCACAGCTGCCGGTTGAGGTACTCGGGCACCGGGACCGCCATGTGATTGGGCACCACGTCGGCGATCACGCCCAGCCCGTGCCGCCGGAACCGCGCCACCATGGCCCGGAACCCGGCTTCCCCGCCGAGCTCGGCGGAGATGCGGGAGTGGTCGGTCACGTCGTACCCGTGCGGTGAGCCGGGCGCGGCCTGCAGCACCGGCGACAGATAGACGTGCGTCACGCCGAGGCCCGCCAGGTAGTCGGCGAGCGCGGCGGCCTCGGCGAACCCGAACCCGCTGCGCAGCTGAAGCCGGTAGCTGGCGACCGGGGCCGGGCGCGGGTCAGGCACGGAGCACCTGGGCCGAACGGCTGGGCACCGGCACCCGGTCGCCTGGCTTCGCCACCTGCACCTGCCCGGCAGGCGGCTGCGGCAGCGCGGTGTCGATGATCCTGCTCCAGAGCGTCCCGAACCTGGCCGGCGGGATGGTGAAGTCGAGGTCCTGCTCGCTGGCGTTGAACAGGAGCAGGAACGAGGTGTCGGTGATCCGCTCGCCGCGGGTTCCCGGCTCGCTGATCGCGTCACCGTTCAGGAAGACCGTGAGCGACTTCGCGAAGCCCGCCTCCCAGTCCTGGCTGGTCATCTCCGTCCCGGCGGGGGTGAACCAGGCGATGTCACCGCGCTGGTCACCGGTACCGCGGATCGGCCGGCCCCGGAAGAAGCGGCGCCGCCGGAACACCGCGTGACCGGCCCGGAGCCGGATCAGCAGCCGGGTGAATTCCAGCAGCCCCGGATCCGGCCACCGGATCCAGCTGATCTCATTGTCCTGGCAGTAGGCGTTGTTGTTGCCTTGCTGCGAACGGCCCATCTCATCGCCCGCCGGCAGCATCGGCACGCCCTGCGACAAGAACAGCGTGACCAGGAAGTTGCGCTGCTGACGGGCGCGAAGCGCGAGGATGGCCGGGTCATCGGCGGGCCCCTCGGCGCCGCAGTTCCAGGACCGGTTGTCATCGGCGCCGTCGGCGTTGCCCTCGCCGTTCGCCTCGTTGTGCTTGTGGTCGTAGGACACCAGGTCCGCGAGCGTGAACCCGTCGTGGCTGGTGACGAAGTTGACGGAGGCCACCGGCCGCCTGCCGTCGTCTTGGTAGAGGTCACTGGAACCGGTGAGGCGGGAGGCGAACTCGGGCAACGTGGCAGGCTGGCCGCGCCAGAAGTCACGCACGGTGTCGCGGTACTTGCCGTTCCATTCGCTCCACAGCGGCGGGAAGTTGCCGACCTGGTACCCGCCGGCCCCGATGTCCCACGGCTCGGCGATCAGCTTCACCTGGGACACCACCGGGTCCTGCTGCACCAGGTCGAAGAACGCCGACAGCCGGTCCACCTCGTGGAACTGCCGGGCCAGGGCCGCGGCCAGGTCGAACCGGAACCCGTCCACGTGCATCTCCAGCACCCAGTACCGGAGCGAATCCATGATCATCTGCAGCACGTGCGGGTGCCGCATCAGCAGGCTGTTGCCGGTGCCGGTGGTGTCCAGGTAATAGCGCCGGTCATCGTCGGTCAGCCGGTAGTAGGCGGCGTTGTCGATGCCCCGGAAGCACAGGGTCGGCCCCAGGTGATTGCCCTCGGCGGTGTGGTTGTAGACCACGTCGAGGATGACCTCGATCCCGGCGGCGTGCAGCTCCCGGACCATCGACTTGAACTCCTGGACCTGCTCCCCGCCGGCGCCGGCGGCCGCGTACGCGTTGTGCGGGGCGAAGAAGCCGATGGTGTTGTAGCCCCAGTAG
>DASQSC010000091.1:0-6596 GCA_035642555.1 Streptosporangiaceae bacterium
ACGGCCGAGGTGTTCCCGGTCTCCAGCCCCGTCCTGACGTCCTTGATCTGCTGGTACGGGTGCAGCACGTAGTTGCGGATCTGCGTGCCCCAGCTGCTGGTGGACTCCCCGCGCAGGTTGGCCAGCTTGGCCTCCTGCTCCTCCCGCCTGCGCTCCAGCAGCTTGGCCTTGAGCACGGCCATCGCGGTGGCCTTGTTCTGGATCTGGCTGCGCTCGTTCTGGCAGGAGACCACGATCCCGGTCGGCAGGTGGGTGAGCCGGACCGCGGAGTCGGTGGTGTTGACGCCCTGCCCGCCCGGCCCGCTCGAGCGGTAGACGTCGACCCTGATCTCGTCCTCGGGGATGTCGATGCGGTCGGCCTGCTCGACGACCGGGATCACGTCCACGCCCGCGAACGAGGTCTGCCGGCGGCCCTGGTTGTCGTACTTGGAGATGCGGACCATCCGGTGGGTTCCGTGCTCGCCCCGCAGCGTGCCGTAGGCGTACGGGGCGTGGATCGCGAAGGTGGTGGACTTGAGCCCGGCCTCCTCCGCGTAGGAGGTGTAGTAGATCTCGGTCGGGTAGCCGTGCCGCTCGGCCCAGCGCAGGTACATGCGCTGCAGGTTCTGCGCGAAGTCGGCCGCGTCGGCGCCGCCTGCCTGGGAGTTGATGGAGATCAGCGCCTCCCGCGAGTCGTACTCGCCGGACAGCAGGGTGCGGATCTCCAGCTGGTCGATCTCCTTCTTGAGGGCGGTGAGGTCGCGCTCCGCCTCGTGCCTGGTCGGCTCGTCTTGTTCGCTCTCGGCCAGCTCGAACATCACCCGGGTGTCGTCAAGCCGCCGGTGCAGCGCGGTCAGCCGCGACAGCTCCCCCTCCAGGTACGACAGACGCCGGGTGATCTTCTGCGCCTGCTCCTGGTCATCCCACAGTCCCGGATCGGCGACGCGGTCGCGCAGGGTGCCGGCCTCCCGATTCAGGCTCTCCGGGTCGAGCACGGCCTCCACGCTGGCGAGCGTCGACGAAAGTTCCGAGATTTCGCCTGCGGGGTCGGTACTTGCCATGTCAGCTAGACTACGCGAGTCAGGCCCCCGCTATTCCCGTAGCCAGGGTTGCGCGGTTAGCGCGGTTCGTCGTCTAAGGCGGGCAGTGTGCTGGCCGCGACCAGGGTCCTGATCGCCCGCACCGCCACCGACAGCGTGGCCACCGTGAACCGCTCGGTCTCCCAGATCTCGGACAGCGTCTGCCCGGCGCCGCGGACTGCGCTCGCGTTGCGCTGGACCCAGGCGGCCAGCCGCTCCTCCGGGGTGCCGGGGCCGGTGACCGTGAGCACGTCGCGGGTGATCGCGGCGTGCGCCGCGTACACGTCGTCGCGCAGCGCGCTGCGGGCCATCGAGGTCCACCGGTCGTCCCGCGGCAGCGCCACGATCTGGTCCCGCAGCCGGGTGATCTGGAGCCGCTCGGCGAGATCGAAGTACACCTCGGCGGTCTCGGCGACCTCCCGCCCGGTCCCGGCGGCCACCTCCACGATGTCGAACGCCGAGTAGGCGGGAACCATCGCGGCCACCCGCGCGGCCAGCCCCGGCGGCACTCCCGCTGCCTGCAGCGAGTCCTCCCGTTCCCGGAACTCGGCCAGGTCGCGCCCGGTGAGCAGGTCCGGGATGGCGGACCCGACCGCCAGCACGCTGTCAGCGAAGAACCCGATGGTCTGCTCGATGTCGAACGGCAGCCGCCGGCTGTGCAGCAGCCACCGGACCGCCCGCTCGGTGAGCTTGCGCCCCTCCAGCAGCAGCGACAGCTGGGCGGGCACGGCCACCTTCCCGTCCAGGGCCGCCACCTGCTGCCAGAACCCGGACAGGTCGAACACTTCCCTGGCCACCATCCAGCCCCGGGCCAGGTCCGGCACTGACGCGCCGGTCTCCTCGTTCAGCCGGAAGCAGAACGTGGTGCCCGAGTGGTTCAGCATCTCGTTCACCAGCTCGGTGGTGATGATCTCCCGGCGCAGCGGGTGGGCCGCCATCAGGCCGGCGTAGCCCGCGCGCAGCTCGGCCGGGAAGTAGCCGGCCAGCAGCGACCGCAGGTACGGGTCGTCGGGCAGGCCGGAGGCGAGCACGTCGGCCACGCCCGAGATCTTGGCCTGGGCCAGCAGCACGGCGAACTCGGGCGTGGTCAGCCCGAGCCCGGCCGACCGGCGCTCGGCGATCTCCCGGTCCCCGGGCAGCGACTCCAGCTGCCGGCTGATCCGGCCGTCGCGCTCCAGCCGCCGCAGGTAGCGGCTGTGCACGTGGAGCATCTGCGGCGCCTGGGCGCGGGCCGCGGCCAGCGTCCGGTTCTGCTGGTAGTTCTGCCGCAGCACCAGCGAGGCGACCTCGCCGGTCATCTCGTGCAGCAGCCGGCCGCGCGCCTGCGGGGCCAGCTCGCCCGCCTCCACGCTGCCCTGCAGCAGGATCTTGATGTTGACCTCGTGGTCGGAGGTGTCCACCCCGGCCGAGTTGTCGATGAAGTCGGTGTTGATCAGCCCGCCTGCCAGCGCGTACTCGATCCGGGCGGACTGGGTCACGCCCAGGTTGCCGCCCTCGCCCACCACCCGGGCGCGCAACTGGGTCGCGTCGATCCTGACCCCGTCGTTGGCCCGGTCCCCCGCCGCGGCGTGGGTCTCGGTGCTGGCCTTCACGTAGGTCCCGATGCCGCCGTTCCAGAGCAGGTCAACCGGGGCCGCCAGGATGGCGGAGATGAGCTGGTCGGGGGTGAGCGTGATGACGCTGTCGGCGAGCCCGAGCACCGCCCGCGCCTGCACCGGCACCGGCACCGACTTCGCGGTCCTTGGCCAGCTGCCGCCGCCCGCCGAGATCAGCGACGGGTCGTAGTCCTCCCATGTCGAGCGGGGCAGCTCGAACAGCCGCCGCCGCTCGGCCAGGCTGGCCTGCGGGTCGGGGTCCGGGTCGAGGAAGATGTGCCGGTGGTCGAACGCGGCCACCAGCTTGATGTGCGGCGACAGCATCATCCCGTTGCCGAACACGTCCCCCGACATGTCGCCGATCCCGGCCACGGTGAAGTCGTCGGCGTCCACGTCGATCCCGAGGGACGCGAAGTGGAACCGGACCGACTCCCAGGCGCCGCGGGCGGTGATTCCCATCTTCTTGTGGTCGTAGCCCTGGGACCCGCCGGAGGCGAACGCGTCGCCCAGCCAGTACCCGTACCGGGCGGCGACCTCGTTCGCCAGGTCGGAGAAGGTGGCGGTGCCCTTGTCCGCGGCGACCACCAGGTAGGTGTCGTCGCCGTCGTGCCTGACCACCTCCGGCGGCGGCACCACGGTCCCGCCCCGCAGGTTGTCGGTGATGTCCAGCATGCCGGCGATGAACGTCTGGTAGCACTCGCGCACCTCGGCCTGGTAGGCGTCCCGGTCCGCCGGGTCCGGCAGGTGCTTGCACACGAACCCCCCCTTCGCCCCGGACGGGACGATGACCGAGTTCTTCACCTCCTGCGCCCTGGCCAGGCCCAGGATCTCGGTGCGGAAGTCCTCCCGCCGGTCCGACCACCGCAGCCCGCCGCGGGCCACCGGAGCGAACCGCAGGTGCACTGCCTCCAGCCGGGGCGAGTACAGGAACAGCTCGAACCGCGGGCGGGGCTCTGGCAGTTCCGGCACCCGCCGCGCGTCCAGCTTGAGCACCAGGTACGGGGCGTGCCCGTCGGCCCCGGGGCCCGTTTGCCCGGCGGCCTGAGCCGGCTGCTGCCCGGGCCGGGGGCCCTGCTGGAAGTAGCTGGTGCGCAGGGTGGCCATGATCAGGCCGAGGTAGCTGCGCAGGATGCGGTCGTGGTCGAGGATCGCCACCTCGTCCAGCAGGCCCCGGATCTCCTCCGCGATAGCCTCGTTGCGCTCGGCCTCCCCGCCGCTGCGGGACGGGTCGAACCGGGACTCGAACAGCCGCACCAGCAGCCTGGTGACCGGCACGTTCGCGGCGAGCACCCGCTCGATGTACCGCTGGCTGAAGGTGATCCCGGCCTGCCGCAGGTACTTCGCGTAGGCGCGGAAGATCATCACCTGCCGCCAGGTCAGGGCCGCGTCGAGCACCAGGCCGTTGAACCCGTCGTCCTCGATCTGGCCCTGCCAGAGGGCGCTGAGCGTGTCGGCGAACAGTGCCCGCACGGCATCGTGGCCCTGGCCGGCGGCCGGCGCCCACCCGTCCGGGTGCTCGCGCTCGAGGCCGAAGTCGTAGATCCAGTACCGGTGCGGCAGGCCGGGTGCCGTGAACTCGTAGGGGTGCTCGTCCACCACCTGCACGCCCATGTGCTGGAGCCGGGGCAGCACGTCGGTGAGGGTGATCTCGGACCCGCACCGGTAGATCGTCAGCCGGGTGATGCCGTCGCTGCGGGGCAACTCGGACAGCTCGAACGAGACATCATCCGGCCCGCGCAGCGCGATCAGCCGGGTCAGGTCGGACACCGCGTCCTCGGCGGAGACGTCCGCCTTGTACCCCTCGGCGATGGCGGGCTGCCAGTCCGCCAGCAGCTCGGCGCCCCGCCGTTCGCCCAGCCGCCGCTGCGCGTGGGCGGCCAGGTCGTCGTCCCAGGAGCGGATGGCCGCGGCCAGCGCGCGTTCCAGCTTCTCGGCGTCCACGTCCGGCAGCGGCTGGCCGGGCGGGACCCGCACCACGATGTGCAGCCGGGCCAGCGCCGACTCCCCCACCAGCGCGCTGTAGTCCACCGTGGTGCCGCCGAACGCGTCCCGCAGGATCTCGGTCGCGCGGAGCCTGGTGGTGGTGGTGTACCGGTCCCGCGGCAGGTACACCATCGCCGACATGAACCGGCCGTACAGGTCCTTGCGCAGGAAGATGCGGGTCTGGCGGCGTTCCCGCAGCCGCAGCACGCCGAGCGCGATCGGGGTCAGCTCGCGGGCCGTGATCTGGAACAGTTCCTCCCGCGGGTACCCGTCGAGCACCTCGATGAGGTCCTTGCCGTCGTAGCTGTCCGGGGTGAACCCGGCCTCGGTGAGCACGTCGGAGAGCTTGCGGCGCAGCACCGGGATGCGGACGATGCTCTCGGTGTAGGCGTCGTGGGTGTACAGGCCGAGGAACCGGTGCTCTCCGGTGACCTCACCGGCCTGGTTGAACTTCTTGATCCCGATGTAGTCGAGGTAGTTCGGCCGGTGCACGGTCGACCGGGAGTTGGCCTTGGTCAGGATCAGCCGGCGCGGCTCCCTGGCCTTGGCGCGGACCTCCGGCGGCAGGGCCGCGAACGAGCGGGATCCTGGCCGGTCGTGGCGCAGGATGCCGAGGCCGGTGCCGGGAACGGCCCGCAGCGCCATCCCGTCCTCGTCCTCCACCAGGTCGTACTCCCGGTACCCGAGGAACGTGAAGTGCCCCCGGGCCAGCCACCGCAGCAGTTCCTCCGCCTCGGCCAGCGACTCCACGCCGTCCGGCTCGGCTGCCGGCTCCCCGGCGAGTTCGGCGGCCAGTTCCTGCTGCTGGTCGGTTGCCAGCTCGCCGGCCAGAGCGAGCGCGGTGCTGGTCAGCCGCGGCTGGTCCTCCGCCGCCACCCGCACGTCGTCGAGCACTCTGCGGAGCCGCTCGGCCACCTCCTGGGCGCGCTGCGGGACCAGGCCGTCGGCCTCGACATGGATCCACGACTCGGCGATCCCGTCGGCGGGCGGCTCGCCGCCGCCGACCGGGCCGGCCACCTCCCGCAGTTCCCCTGCCACGTCCCGCCGGGCGACGAGCTGGGGATGGACCACCAGCGGCGCGTCCACGTCCTGCCGGCGCAGCTCCATCAGCACCGAGCTGACGAGGAACGGCATGTCGTCGGTGACGATGTCGATCACGGCCCGGCCCGGATCGAGCGCGGCCGTGTCACCGCCGGCGGGCCGGACGCTCACCTTGGGCCGGCCCTGCGGGCGGCTGGTGGCCAGCCGGGCGTGTGCCGCCGCCACCGCGCCGACCCGCAGCGGGCCGGCGGCCAGCAGGTCCTCGGCTGCCACGTGCCAGTAATAGGCGTCCAGGTAGCCGCGCAGGCTGCCGACCCTGGCGGCGCAGTCCGCCGCCTCGGACACCCGCGCGGCCTCGGCCAGCAGCCCGCGCTTCTCCTCGCCCTCGGGTTCGAGCTTGTCCTCGTCCGTGCTCTCCAGCATTCGTCCTACTTCCCTTTCGGCCCCTCTACAGCAGGTCGCGCAGTTCCCAGAGCAGCGGGTAGTACCGGAGCGGGACCCTGGCGTGCAGGTACGGGGCACCGGTCGAGCCGCCGGTGCCCGATTTCGTGCCGATCTGCCGCTCCACCATCTGGACGTGGCGGGCCCGCCACAGGCCCCCCAGCTCGTCGTGCGTGAGCAGGTCCTCCGCCAGCTGCCACAGGTCGTCGTGGCAGGCCCGGTTCCCGGCGATCACCCGCAGCGATTCCAGGATCTCCTCGTCACCGGCGACGGGCAGGCCCCGCGACCGCAGCAGCGCCAGGTAGGCATCCCACAGGGTGGGCTCGGCCAGGCGGCGCTCCAGCCGGGCCCGCTCGTCGCCGGTGAGGGCCCGGAACCGGGTGACGAAGCGCTCGTCCTTAAGCCCGGACAGGAACTCCAGCTCCCGGAACTGCACCGACTGGAAGCCGCTGGCCGGGGCCAGCGACGACCGGAACTC
>DASQSC010000092.1:0-3086 GCA_035642555.1 Streptosporangiaceae bacterium
GAGCGCAGGATCGCCAGCAGCTCGCGCGAGCTCATCCCGCCCGCCTCCGGGGTTCCGGTGCCGGGCGCGTGCGCCGGGTCGAGCACATCGATGTCGACCGACACGTACACCGGCCGCCCGCCCAGCCGCTGCCTGATCCGCTCGATCACGGCGGCCGTCCCCAGCGTGTCGAAGTCGGTGGCGCCGATGATCTGGAACCCGAGCACGCTGTCGTCGGTCAGGTCGGAGAGCGCGTAAAGCGGGCCCCGGATGCCGACATGCAGCGAGTGCTCCCGGTCGATCAGCCCTTCCTCGGACGCCCGCCGGAAGGGCGTGCCGTGGGTGTAAGGCGCGCCGAAGTAGGTGTCCCAGGTGTCCAGGTGCGCGTCGAAGTGCAGCACGGCGACCGGGCCGTGCCGGCGCGCCATCACCCGCAGCAGCGGCAGCGCGATGGTGTGGTCGCCGCCGAGGGTGAGCAGCCTCGCGCCGCTGGAGGTCAGCTCGCTCGCGCCCGCCTCCACCTGCGCGATCGCTTCGCCGATGTCGAACGGGTTGACCGCGAGGTCGGAGGCGTCGGCGACCTGCGCGGCGGCGAACGGTGCCACGTCCAGGGCCGGGTTGTAGGGACGCAGCAGCCGGGAGGAGGCGCGGATGTGACCGGGGCCGAACCGCGCCCCGGGCCGGTAGCTCACCCCGCTGTCGAACGGCACCCCCGCGATCACGATGTCCGCCCGGCCGACCTCGTCGAGCCGTGGCAGCCGCGCGAAAGTGGCGGCCCCGCCATAGCGGGGGATCCTGGTCGCGTCCACCGGCCCCCGGTTCGCCGGGGCTTGCTCGCTCATCGGCTGCTTCCTCCCGCCCGCCCGCCTGCGAGCAGCCCGCCGTACAGCGACGGCCTGCGGTCGGCGAGCACGTCATTGTGGTCGCTGATGGCCTTGGTGTCGGCCGCCGCCAGGTCGCAGTCGGCGGCCGGCGTGGCCTCCTGGTCCGCGGGCGCGGGCCCCGCCAGCGGCCACCCGTCCGGGTCGCACACGACCGAGCCGCCGACCCAGTCCACCCCGCGCTCGTGGCCCACCCGGTCACACACGGCGACGAATATCCGGTTGACCGCGGCGGCCGCCTGCGCCCGCACCACCTCCATCGGGCGCTCGCCCGCCGGGGCCGGGCCGGGCATCCGGGGCCAGTTCGCCGGCACGCACAGCAGCTGCGCCCCGGCCAGCGCCGGGAGCCGCACCCACTCCGGGAATTCCAGGTCGTAACAGATCATCACGGCGAGGCGGGCACCGCCGGCCCCGATCACCGGGGGCTCGGCCGAGCCGGGCGTGAAGATGAGCTTCTCGGCGTCCCACAGGTGCGCCTTGCGGTAGACCGCCTGGATCCTGCCTTCGGCGGCGACGACGGCGCTGTTGTAGAGCAGCCCGTCGTCGCCCAGCTCGCACAGCCCGCCGACGAGCGTGATGCCGAGCCGGCCGGCCAGGCCGGCCCACTCGCTGGCGGTCGGCCCCTGGGCAGGCTCGGCCAGCGCCCGCGCCTCCGCCTCATCCGCGAACACGTACCCGCTGACGGCCAGCTCTGGCAGCAGCACCACCTGCGCCCCGGCCGCGGCCGCCCGCTCGGCCGCCGCGCGGCAGGCCGCCCGGTTGGCCGCCGACTCCCCGACCCGGGGAGCGAGCTGACAGCAGGCAACCCTCACGAGGCCGCGTCCGCCGTCAGCACTGCCCGGCTCCGGGCGACGGCCTCCTGTTCGGCGCGCAGGTCCAGTCCCCGGCTGAACAGGTAGTAGAGCCCGCCAGCGACCGCCAGGCCCACCGCGAACGAGATGTCGGCCCCGCCCAGGGCCTCGGCCCCCGGCCCCGCGTAGAAGGTGAGCGAGATGAACGGCACCATCGTCGCCAGCCCCGCGAAGTACGCGACCAGCCCGCGCCACGCCCACCGGCCGTATATACCGCGCGGGCTGAAGATCTCCAGGATCGCGTAGTGCCCGTGCCGGACGAAGTAGTAGTCGACCAGGTTCACCGCCGTCCACGGCACCAGGAAGTACAGCATCAGCAGCACGAAGTTGTTGAAGCTGCCCAGGTAGCTGGCGGGGATCGCGAGCGCCACCACGAACACCACCACGGAGATGACCACGATGCCCACCACCCGCAGCCGGATCGTGGGTTTCACCGGCCGGAACGCGTCGATCGCGCTGGCGCTGGTCAGCATGGCTCCGTAGGCGTTCACCGACATGATGGTGACCAGCGCGATCGCGGACACGATCACGGTGAACGTGCCGAACCCGCTCAGCATGCCGTTGCCGATCTGGCGGACGCTGGCGACCGCGTCCGGCGTGGGCAGGGCCGAGCCCAGCATCGAGCCCAGCGCCATCAGCCAGACCGCGGAGCCGGCGGCGCCCAGGTAGGTCCACCAGATGACGCGGGAGGCGCGGGTGTTCTCCGGCAGGTAGCGGGAGTAGTCCGACACGTACACCGCGTAGGAGATCTGGTAGCCGGCGGCCGCGGCGAACTGGGTCAGGAAGGCCGTCCCGATGAACCCGCCGCCGTGCGGGATGGTGGCCCCCAGGTTGAGGGTGACGGCGGCCCGGATCGTCAGGATCCCGAAAACGATGATGAGCAGGTAGGTGAGCCACCGCTGGACCACCATCATCAGGTCGTAGCCAACCACCGCGATGAGTACCGAGATCGCGATGAGGATCGGGTACCAGACCGCGTTCGGCGCCGGGAGCACGGTGCCGAGCCCATCCGTTGCCAGGATCACATCGAAGACGTTGAAGCCGATGTAGACGAACACCACCGCCGCGAACGGGAAGATCGCGCCCCGCGAGCCCCACTGCGCGCGGGACTGGATCATCTGCGGCATGCCCATGGTGGGGCCCTGGTTGGCGTGGAAGCACATGAACAGGGTCCCGAACAGGGCACCCAAGATGACCGCGAGCACCGACCAGCCCACCGCCAGGCCCAGCGCGGGCCCGATGAACCCGGTGACCATCGTGGCCAGCACGAAGTTCCCGGTGAACCAGAACGGGCCCTGATGCCAGACCTTGCCGTGCCGCTCCCGCGGCGGCACGTAGTCGATGGAGCGGACCTCGATGGCGGGCGTGACCCGTG
>DASQSC010000093.1:0-11409 GCA_035642555.1 Streptosporangiaceae bacterium
GATCGCCACCGGCCCCGGCACCCGCCCGCTCACGGGCCGCCAGCCGGGCCAGCTGCAGCCGGCCAGGCTGCGGCCGGGCGACTACGCCGACGTACTGCCCCCCGTGGCCTGGGGCGGCGGGCCGGCCGTGGCAGGCCGCCCCGCCGAAGCCGATGTGCCGGCGGCCGCCGCTGGCAGCCCGGGCGGGTACAAGCTGCTGGCTATGGCGACCATGGTGACCGTGGTGGCGGCCAGCGTGATCCTCCCGGTGGCCGGGGCCCTGGTCGCGCTGGCGCTGATCGTGCTGCTGCGGGCCGGCGAGTCAGCCACCCGGGGCCGGATCCTGCGCCGCTCGGCCCGTGGCCAGCGGGCCAGCGACCCCCTGGTCAGCGTGGTCTCCTACCCCTGGTTCCTGGTCCGGTCGGCGCTGGCCTGCGCGGTCGTGGCGCCCATTGCGCTCGTGGTCGCGGCGCTGGTGGCCGGGATCACGTTCGTGCTGGTGCGGGTCGACACCCTGCCGCGGGCCATCGCCTACGCCACCGGCACGCTGGTCGCGTTCTACGCGCTCGGGCCCGGCTCCCGCGGGGCGCGGCGCCAGCTCACGCGCATCTACGCAACCGCGGCACGGGGCCGGGCGCTCCAGGCTGCCCTGCTGATCGTGGTGGGCGCGCTGGCGACCGCGACCGTCGCCGCCGCCCTGACTTCGCCGTCGCTGTACTGGCCGGTGTCGCCGCCGAGGAACCTGCTGCACCTGGCGCTGTCCCACGTGGCCGCCACCCACCCGGCACTGCCGCACGCCCCGCCGCCGCAGAAGCTGCTCCGGGACGCCGTCCGGCTGGTCTTCTCCCACCTGTCCTTCTGGTGAGGTAGGGGCATGGCAGTCAGCGGTCGAGATCACGCGGTGCGCGCGGCTCGGCCATGCCCGGGCGCGGAGCAGGCACCGCCGGGCCGGCGCCGGGGCTGCCGCGCGCCCGGCCGCTGAGTGTCGGCGGCGGCGGCTCGGGGCGGCCGGTCGGCGGCAGCGGCCGGACCAGTCCCAGCGCCACCACCTCGTTGGCGAGCCTGACCCGCCGGTTCGCCCCCTCCGGGATCCGGAACTTCTGGTACAGCCGGAGCAGGTGCTGCTTGACGGCGGCCTCGGTCACCACCAGGTCACCGGCGATCTCACGGGCGGTGGCGGGCGCGACGAAGGCCTCGTCCGACAGGGCGGGCCGGCACAGCGACGTCAGCACGTCGAGTTCCCGCCGGGTCAGCTCCGGCGCTGACGACCGCCGGAGCTCCACCTCCGCGGTGAAGTCCTCCCGGGGGACGCCGCCCACCCGGCACCGGGCCGCGCCGAAGCTGAGCACGTCCCCGTCCTCGAGCAGCCGGCGGGCGACCAGCCGCCCGTTGACCCGGGTGCCGTTCCGCGATAACCCGAGATCGCTCACGTACAGGTAGGGGCCGCGCCGGACAATCTCCGCATGCACGCGGGACACGCTCGGATCGGAGAGATGAACGTCCACCGCGTTGCCGCGGCCGATAGTCGTTACTTCCTCCCGCAGGGGGATAACGACCCCGGTGTCCTCGATCCGCATGTAAGGGCCATCCACGGGGGTCCTCCTACCTGCCTGGCTGGCTACTGAGGTCTTGCGGTCCAGTTACCCCATATTGGTGCTCTCTTACCACTCGCCGGGAGGGGCGTTCGGCCCGGCCGCGCCGGCGGCCGGCGGCTTCATGGGGGGCGGCCCTGCGGGCGGAGGGCGGACCCGGAAGTACACTGCCGACGAGCCATCCGGGAGGAACACGAAAATGGCGGACAAGCCCTCCAGGGGCCTAGCGGACGTCGTGGCGGCGTCCACCGCGCTCAGCGACATCGACGGCCGGGCAGGTCTGCTCTTCTACCGCGGCTACGACATCCACCAGCTCGCGGAGCAGGCGACGTTCGAGGAGATCGCCTACCTGCTGCAGCGAGGGCAGGCGCCGGACCGGGGACAGCTCGCCGGCTACGGCGCGGAACTCGCCGCCGGCCGGGTGCTCGGCAAGCTGGTCGTCTCCAGCCTGGCTGAGATCGCCGGCAACCAGGGGCCGATGGAGGCGATGCGCACCCTGGTCTCGCTGGCCAGCGCGGACGACCCCGACTCCGACTCCAACGAGCCGGCTGCCAATCTCCGCAAGGCGGCCCGGCTGGTCGTGCAGCAGCCGCTGCTGGTGGCCGCCTACCATGCCGCCCGGCAGGGCAAGGAGGTCGCGCCGCCCGACCCGTCGCTGGGCCTGGCGGCGAACTTCCTGCTCCAGATGCGGGGCGGGGCGCCTTCCGGGCGGGAAGCCGAGATCCTCGACACCTGCCTGGTCCTGCACGCCGACCACACCATGAACGCGTCCACGTTCGCGGCCCGGGTCTGCGCGGCGACCCTGTCGGACATGCACTCGGCTATCGTCGCGGCGATCGGCACCCTCAAGGGCCCCCTGCACGGGGGAGCGAACGAGCAGGTCATGCGGACGCTGGCGGCGATGAGGGAGGCGGCAGGCGGGGACGACCCGGTGGCGAGGGTCGAGCCGGAGGTGGCCGGCCGGCTGGGCCGCGGCGAGAAGATCATGGGCTTCGGTCACCGCGTGTACAAGACCGAGGACCCGCGGGCCACCCACCTGCGCCAGATGTCCGGTGAGCTGGGCGCCCAGTCCGGCGACGACACCTATTACCGGATGTCGCGGCGGATGGAGGAGGTGGTGATGGCGGAGAAGGGGCTCTACCCGAACGTGGACTTCTACGCCGCGACCGTCTACCACTACCTCGGCATCCCGGTCGACCTGTTCACGCCCGTGTTCTCGGTCAGCCGCATGGCCGGCTGGACCGCGCACGTGATCGAGCAGCACGCCGACAACCGGCTGATCCGCCCGGACAGCGAGTACATCGGCGAGAGCGGCCTGACCTGGACCCCGCTGGCGCAGCGATGACGGGGCACGGCTGCGGGCGAGATCGATGACGAACCGGCAGAGCGACGAGGAACGGAGCTCGGCGGTGACGAACGGAGCCAGCAGGCTGCCCCCGGCCGCCCGGGGCGGAGCGGGTGCCCCGGACGCGCCCACCCTGCCCGGCGGCCCGGCGGGCTCGCTCCCGCCCATTGACGAATGGGGCCCCCCGCCCCCGCCCACGGCCCGCCTTTCCGGCCAGGCCGACCCGGCAGGGCCGTACCTGACCGGCCCGGACGCGGCCCGCCAGGGCCCGGGCAGCCCGGCTGGGGCGGCCCCCGTTCCAGCTGAAGATCCCCGGAACGCGGGTGCCGGCACGCTTCCCGGCCGCCGCCCGCCGCCGCGCGGCGTCCCAGGCCCCGCCGCCGGCGCCGGGCAGCCCCGGTCCCGGCGGGGCCGTCTCCGGCTGGCCAACCTGCCGTACCTGGTCGTGCTGGCGTGCGTGGCGGGCGGGCTGGTGTGGACCTGGCAGGACCCGGCGGGCACGCGTGGGGGTACCTTGGCAATAGCGGGCGCGCTGTTCGTGGCGGCCCTCGCCAGGCTGGTACTGCCAGAAGAGCGGGCGGGCATGCTCGCATCCCGGAAGCGCTACATGGACGTGGTGACACTGGCCGTCCTGGCTGTCGGCCTGCTGGCCGCCGGCCTCGTGCTGCCGCCGCCATCGTGACCGCACCCGCCAGGCTGACCCGCCCCACCCGCGGGCGGCTCCGGCCAGCGAGCCTGCCATACCCGGAAGGCTGAGCGGCGTTAAGGAAAGGGATCCCGCGGCATGCCCAAGATCAAGGTGGCCAACCCCGTCGTCGAGCTCGACGGCGACGAGATGACCCGCATCATCTGGCAGTACATCAAGGACAAGCTGATACTGCCGTACCTGGATATCGACCTGAAGTACTTCGACCTCTCGATAACCAGCCGTGACGCGAGCGACGACCAGGTCACCGTCGACGCCGCCAACGCCATCAAGCACTACGGCGTCGGCGTGAAGTGCGCGACCATCACCCCCGACGAGGGGCGGGTCGCCGAGTTCGGCCTCAAGCAGATGTGGCGCTCCCCCAACGGCACGATCAGGAACATCCTCGGCGGAGTGGTGTTCCGGGAGCCGATCGTGATGTCCAACGTGCCGCGGTTCGTGCCCGGCTGGACCCAGCCCATCATCATCGGCCGCCACGCCCACGGCGACCAGTACCGGGCCACCGACTTCGTGGTGCCGGGCCCGGGCCGGGTCACGATCTCCTATCAGCCGGCCGACGGCAGCGCCGCCACCGGCTTCGAGCGGGAGGTGGCGTCCTTCGACGGCGGCGGCGTCGCCATGGGGATGTACAACTTCGACGACTCGATCCGGGACTTCGGCCGGGCCACCATGCGGTACGCGCTCGACCGCGGCTACCCGCTGTACCTGTCCACCAAGAACACGATCCTGAAGGCCTACGACGGGCGGTTCAAGGACCTGTTCCAGGAGATCTTCGAGTCCGAGTTCAAGTCCGAGTTCGAACACGCGGGCATCACCTACGAGCACCGGCTGATCGACGACATGGTGGCGCAGGTCCTCAAGGGCAGCGGCGGCCTGGTGTGGGCCTGCAAGAACTACGACGGCGACGTGGAGTCGGACATCGTGGCGCAGGGGTTCGGCTCGCTCGGGCTGATGACCAGCGTGCTCATGACCCCGGACGGCCGGACGGTGGAGGCCGAGGCCGCGCACGGCACCGTGACCAGGCACTTCCGCCGTCACCAGCAGGGCGAGCCGACGTCCACCAACCCGATCGCGTCGATCTTCGCGTGGACCAGGGGGCTCGCCCACCGCGGCAAGCTGGATGGCACCCCCGAGGTGAGCGGGTTCGCCGAAAAGCTCGAGCAGGCGTGCCTGCAGACGGTGGAGAGCGGCAAGATGACCAAGGACCTCGCCATCCTGGTGGGCCCGGACATGCCGTTCCTCACGACGGAGGAGTTCCTGGCCGCGCTGGAGGCTCAGCTGCGGGCTGCGATGGCGGCCTGACGCTTCGGAACGAAAGGATTCACCTGAGATGGCCCGCAAGGGAAAGGTAACGGTCGTCGGCGCCGGGTTCTACGGCTCGACGACCGCCCAGCGGCTTGCCGAGTACGACCTGTTCGACGAGGTCGTGCTCACCGACATCATCGAGGGCAGGCCGGAGGGGCTCGCCCTGGACATGAACCAGTCACGGCCGGTCGAGGGGTTCGAGACCAAGGTGACCGGCCAGACCACCGGTCCCGGGGGCGAGGGGTACGAGGCCATCGCCGGCTCCGGCATCGTGATCATCACGGCCGGGCTCGCACGCAAGCCCGGCATGAGCCGGATGGACCTCATCGAGGTCAACGCCAAGATCGTCCGGAACGTGACCGAGAACGTGGTCAAGCACGCGCCGGAAGCGGTGCTGATCGTAGTGTCCAACCCGCTGGACGAGATGACCGCGCTCACCGCCAAGGTCTCCGGGTTCGGGCCGCAGCGGGTGATGGGACAGGCCGGGATGCTCGACACCGCGCGGTTCTCGTACTTCGTGGCGGACCGGCTGGGGGTGCCGGTCTCGTCGGTGCGGACCCTGACCCTGGGGTCGCACGGCGACACCATGGTCCCGGTTCCCTCGGCGTGCTCGGCTGACGGCAAGCCGCTCGCCGGCCTGCTGCCGGCCGCCGAGATCGATGCGCTGGTGGAGCGCACCCGGGGCGGCGGCGGCGAGATCGTCGGGCTGCTCAAGACCGGGTCCGCGTACTATGCGCCGTCGGCCGCCGCGGCCCGGATGGCGCGGGCCGTGGCCGAGGATGCCGGCGCGGTGCTGCCGGTGTGCGCCTGGGTGGACGGCCAGTACGGGATCTCCGGCGTGTACCTGGGCGTGGAGGCGGAGATCGGGGCGGTCGGCGTGCGCCGCGTGGTGGAGCGCGACCTGACGGACTCCGAGCTCGCCGCGCTGCGGGAGGCGGCCGAGGCCGTCCGCGCCAAACAGGCCGACGTCGCCAGCCTGTGACGGCGCCCTGCGGGCTGCCTGGGCGGGCGTTGGTGTGCGCTGGCGCGCGGCTGCCGGGCGGTGCCGGTCGGCTGCGGGCGGTGCTAGCTGAGGCGGTGGGCGCTGGCTGAGGGGACGGCGTCCAGGAAGCCCGGCCCGGGCCAGCCGCGGCCGGCGTAGGCGGCGCGGATGGCGGCCCGGACCTCGCTGTCGCGGGCGGCGGGCAGCAGCGCCAGGACCGAGCCGCCGAACCCGCCGCCGATCATGCGTGCCCCGAGCGCGCCCCCGCCGGCCGCGGCCTCGACCGCCACGTCAGCCTCCGGCCAGGAGACCTCGAAGTCATCCCGGAGCGAGGCGTGCGAGGCGGTCAGCAGCGGGCCGATGGCGCCGATGTCGCCGGTCCGGAGCAGGTCGGCCACCGCGTGCACCCGCCGGTTGTCCGAGATGACGTGCCGGGCCCGCCGCCGCAGCACCGGGCCGAGGCGGTCCAGCGCGCCGCGGGCGTCGGTCGCGTACCGCAGCGACGGCACGCCAAGCTGCCGGGCGGCCTCCTCGCACTCGGCCCGCCGGCTGGCGTACTCGCCCCCGGTCAGCTCGTGCCGGGCCCGGGTGTCGATGAGCAGCAGCCGCAGCCCGGCCGCCGCCGGGCCGAACGGCACCAGCACGGTCCCGCCGTCCCGGCAGTCGAGCAGCAGCGCGTGGCCGGCCTCGCACAGCAGCGACGCCGACTGATCCATCATCCCGCTCGGCACTCCGACGAACTCGTTCTCGGCCCGCCGGGCCAGTGCCGCGAGCCGCGGCCGGGCCACCGTCAGCCCCGCCAGCCCGGTGAGGGCCAGGGCCACCGCGCATTCCAGCGCGGCCGACGAGGACACGCCCGCGCCCTGCGGCAGGTCGGAGTCGATGGCCAGGCTGGCCCCGGGCACGGCCAGCCCGGCCTCGCGCAGCGCCCAGGCCACCCCGGCCGGATAGGCGGCCCAGCCGGTGACCGAGCCGGGGGCGAGGTCGTCGAGCCGGGCGGTGACCGCCGTGCCCGGTGCCTGCCCGGAGGTCACCGCGAGCACCCCGTCGCCGCGCCGCGCCGCGGCCGAGACCACGCCGCGTGCCAGCGCGAACGGCAGTACCCAGCCCTCGTTGTAGTCGGTGTGCTCGCCGATCAGGTTGGCCCGCCCGGGCGCGAACCAGGTCCCTTCCGGGTCTGTCTGGTAGCACTCGGCCAAGCTGGCAGCCGCCGCGGCAGCGGCCCGGCGCGGGTTGCCGGTCACCGCGCTTCCTGGATGAATGCCCAGGCATCGGCGATCATCGACCGCAGGTCCCGGTCCGGGGACCAGCCGAGGTCGGCCCGGATACGCGCGGACGAGGCCACCAGCACGGCCGGGTCGCCGGCCCGCCGGTCCACGGTGCGGGCCGGGATGTCGCGGCCGGTCACCTCCCGGCAGGCGGTGAGCACCTCCAGGTTGGAGTACCCGGCGCCGCTGCCCAGGTTGTACACGCGGTGCTGGCCCGGGGTGCAGGCGTCCAGCGCCAGCAGGTGCGCCCGGGCCAGGTCGGCCACGTGGATGTAGTCGCGGACGCAGGTGCCGTCCGGGGTCGGGTAGTCGCCGCCGAAGATCCGGACGGTGGTGGCCGGGCCATCGGGGCTGGCCGCGATCGCGAGGATGTTCGGGATGAGATGGGTCTCAGGGTGATGCCGCTCCCCCAGCCAGCGGCCGTCCCCGGTGCGGTAGGCGCCGGCCACGTTGAAGTAGCGCAGGCTTACCGCGCCGAACCCGTGTAGCTGCGCGTAGGTGGCCAGGGCGGTGTCCACCGCGATCTTCGTTGCCCCGTACGGGCTGGCGGGCCGCGGCGGAGCGGACTCGTCGATGGGGACCTGGTCTGGCTCCCCGTACACCGCGGCGGTGGACGAGAAGACGATCCGGCCGGTGCCGGTGGCGCGCATGGCTTCCAGCAGCGCGAGCGTGCCGCCGAGGTTGGCCCGCCAGTACTCCGCCGGCTCCGCCACCGACTCGCCCACCAGTGACCTGGCGGCGAAGTGCAGCACCGCGTCGACACCCGCGGCGAGGATCTCCTCCGCCTCGCTGGTGATGCTGCCGCGGACGAACGCAGCCCCGGCCGGGACCGCGTCCGCATGGCCGGTGGACAGGTCATCCAGCACCACGACGTCATGGCCCTCGCTGATCAGCTGCGCGGCCACCACGCTGCCGATGTACCCGGCCCCGCCGGTCACCAGTAGCCTCACCGGGCACCCCGGAGCCGGTCGGCGGCTTCTTCCGGCAGCACGTCGCCGATCCAGACGCCCATGCCGGACTCGGTGCCCGCGAGGTATTTCAGCTTGCCCGGCGCCCGCCGGATCGAGAACAGCTGCAGGTGCAGCCCGAACTCCCGGCGCGCGAACTCGTCCGACGCCGGGGCCTGGTGCCAGGCCGCGATGTAGGGCATGGGCAGGCCGAACAGTGCGTCAAGGCGGCGCAGCACGTCCAGGTAGAGGTCGCAGAACGCGGCCCGGGCCGGCTCGGACAGCTCCGGCATGGTGGCCACCCGCTGCGCCGGGAACAGCAGTACCTCGTACGGCCAGCGGGCTGCGGCCGGCACGAACGCGCTCCAGTGCTCGTTCCGGCTGACCACGCGGGTGCCAGCGGCCAGCTCGCCGGCGACCAGCTCGTCGAACAGGTTGCCCCGCCCGGCCGCGGCGTGCTCCTTCGCCTGACTGATCATCCGGCTGGTGCGGGGGGTCACGAACGGGAAGCCGTAGATCTGGCCGTGCGGATGGTGCAGGGTGACGCCGATCTCCTCGCCCCGGTTCTCGAAGCAGTAGACCTGCTCGATGCCGGTCATCGCCGACAGCGAGGTGGTGCGGTCCGTCCAGGCCTCCAGCACCGTCCGGGCCCGGCGCGGGGTCAGGCTCGCGAATGAGCCCTCATGGTCAGAGGTGAACACCACCACCTCACAGCGGCCGAAGGCGGGCCGCCCGGGCACTCCGCCGGTCTCCGGCGGCCCGCCGGGAACCGGCAACGGCGGTCTGGTCAGCTCGTACTGCCAGGCGGCCGCGGGGCTGCCGGATGCGCCGCGCAGGGACGGGAACCGGTTCTCGAACACCACCACGTCGTAGTCGGGGGCCGGGATCTCGGTCAGCCTGCCGTCCCGGGACGGGCACAGCGGGCACTGCTCGGTGGGCGGCAGGAAGGTCCGGTCCTGCCGCTGCGCCGCGACCACCACCCATTCGCCGGCCAGCGCGTCCCACCGCAGGCCGGACGCGGCCGGGCCGCCGGGCTGCTGGCCGCTGGCACCCGGGCCGGGCGCGGGGGGACCCAGGTCACGCCGGTCACCGATCGCGGCCCGGCCGGTGCCGGGCGATTCGTCGAAGTAGATGATCTCGCGCCCGTCAGCGAGCCGGGCGCTGCTCTGCCAGACCTGATCGGATCCCACGGGACCCATACGCTATCTGCTTCCCGCGCAGCTCACCCTGCCGCCCGCGCCAGGTCCAGCGGGTATCGGGTCCACAGGTCCTAAACTGGGCGCACGCCAAGGCGCGGGGGCGTGCCGGCTCGCGGACCGACGGGGAGCAGCCCGTCGCCGGTGGGACCCACGGAGGTCAGGATCAAGCCGTGAACCAGGTCGGCTGGGACATCGTCGTGGTGCTGGCCATCCTGCTCGTCGGCGGGTTCTTCGCCGGGGCGGAGATGGCCCTGGTATCGCTGCGCGAGGGCCAGGTCCGGCGCCTGTCCAAGCGCGGCAAGCGGGGCCGCCGGGCGGCCAAGCTCGCGCAGGACCCGAACCGGTTCCTGTCGGCGGTCCAGATCGGCGTCACCGCCGCGACCCTGCTCGTCGGTGCCTTCGGCGAGGCCACGCTGGCGGGGAGCATGAAGCACACCCTGGTCTCCGGGGGCCTGTCCGCGGGCCTGGCATCGGTCCTGTCGCTGATCACCGTGACCGTCGTCATCTCGTTCTTCTCCCTGGTCATCTCGGAACTGGCGCCCAAGCGGCTGGCCCTGCAGCGGCCGGAACGGGTGGCGCTGATCGCGGCGCCGACCCTGGACCGGATCTCGGTGCTGGCCCGGCCCCTGGTCTGGCTGCTGTCCCGGTCCACCAACCTGGTGGTCCGGCTGCTGGGCGGCGACCCGCGGGTGAGCCGCGGGATGATGACCGAGGAGGAGCTGCACGACCTGGTCGCGGGGCACCAGGCGCTGAGCGCCGACGAACGGCACATCGTCAGCGAGGTCTTCAACGCCGGGAAGCGCCAGATCCGGGAGGTGCTGGTACCCCGGACCGAGGTTGACTTCCTGGACGCCGGGACGCCGCTGTCGCGGGCGGTGAAGATTGCCGCTGATGCCCCCTACTCCCGGTTCCCGGTGTACCAGGAGTCGCACGACAACGTGATCGGCTTCGTGCACGTGCGGGACCTGCTCGACCCCGACCTGGCCGCGAGCAGCCGGCCGCTGCGGGAGGTCGCGCGGCCGGTCAAGCTGCTGCCGACCAGCAAGACCGTGCTGGCGGCGCTGTCGGAGATGCGGCGGGACCGCTCGCATCTGGCGATCGTGATGGACGAGTACGGCGGCACCGCCGGCATCGTCACCCTGGAGGACCTGGTCGAGGAGCTGATCGGGGAGATCCAGGACGAGTACGACGTGGAGGAGGTCAGCCCGAAGCGGCTGCTCGGCGGCGAGCTGGAAGTGGACGGGCTGCTCAACCTGGACGAGTTCGCCGAGCAGACGGGGCTGATCCTGCCGGGGGGCCCGTACGAGACCGTGGCCGGCTACGTGCTGGCGGAGCTCGGGCAGCTCCCGGCCGTGGGTGACTCGGTGGAGGCGGGGGAGCGCCGGCTGACCGTCACCGAGCTGGACGGCCGCCGGATCGCCAGGCTGCGGGTAGGCCCGGCCCGGCAGCCGGGCCTCCTAGACTTGAGCCAGGATCCGGGGTAGGCGGCACCGAGGCGGGAGGGACCGTGCAGCAGGCCGGCGATGGCGGCACCGTCCTGGTCGTCGACTTCGGGGCCCAGTACGCCCAGCTGATCGCCCGCCGGGTGCGGGAGTGCCAGGTCTACTCGGAGATCGTCCCGTCCACCATCACCACGGCCGAGATCCTGGCGCGCCGCCCCAGCGCGATCATCCTGTCCGGCGGGCCGGCCTCGGTATACGCGGCCGGCGCGCCGCCCGCGCCGGCCGGCCTGTTCGAGGCCGGGGTCCCGGTGCTGGGCATCTGCTACGGGTTCCAGCTCATGGTGAGCGCCCTGGGCGGGACGGTCGCCAGGACCGGGAGCGGCGAGTACGGCGCCACCCCCGTGCAGACGCTGCCGCCGGGCGCGGCCGGGCCCGGGGACGGCGGCCCCGGGCGCAGCGGTCCTGAGCGCAGCGGTCCTGAGCGCAGCGGTCCTGAGCGGGGCGGCACCCTGCTGGGCGGGCTGGACGGGCGGTTCCAGGCGTGGATGTCCCACGGGGACACCTGCACGGCGGCGCCGCCCGGGTTCACCGTGACGGCCCGGACCGCGGCCACCCCGGTGGCGGCGATGGAGCAGCCGGGCCGG
>DASQSC010000094.1:0-3930 GCA_035642555.1 Streptosporangiaceae bacterium
GAACTGGCTCGGCATCGCCGGGCCGGGCGTGGCCAACCTCGGCCTCGACGGCACGGCCGCGGACAAGGGCCCGAACTCGGCGGGCCCGGACAGCGGCCAGGTCACGGTGCCGGACAGCGGCACCACCGGTACCTGGATCGACGAGACCGACGTCCGGCCCACGATGCTCTACCTCACCGGGCTGCGCGACGACTACCAGACCGACGGGCGGGTGATCAGCCAGGTCCTGGCCCGCCCGGCCCCGGCGCTGGCCGCGCCGGCCACGGTTGCGCTGGGTGACTGCTACAAGCAGCTCAATTCCAGCGTCGGTGAGTTCGGCACTGCCACGCTGCAGGCATCCACCAAGGCGATCGAAAGCAACAGTCCCGGCGACGCGACCTACCAGAGCACGACCCAGGCGCTGACCGGGCTGGAACGCGCACGCGATGCGCTGACCGGGAAGATCAAGGTGGAGCTGGCGGCAGCGGCGCAGAACAAGGCGGTGACCGGCGCGGCCAGCCAGACCGCGACCTGCCAGTCCCTCATCTCCTCGGCGAAGAAGCTGGCCGCAGCCAGCTGACCGCAGCCAGCTGACCGTACCGGCGGGCGGCGGCCCCGGCCGCTGCCCGCCGGCTCCGGCGGCTGGGCCGCTCTCCGGGCGGCGCGCTTTCGAGTACTGGCCTCGTTCCCCGGGCGCGTGCGTGCGCCTCAGCGCGTCCGTCAGTGGTCGGCGCCGCCGGCGGCCGGGACGACCTCCCCCGAGCCCCGCGGCACCAGCCGCGTGAGCAGCATGACCTCCCGCGGTGGCGAGGTATCGCCCGCGATCCGCGAGAACAGCAGCTGCGCCGCGGTGGCGCCGATCGCGACCGGGTCCTGGGCTACCACCGTTACCGGCGGGACCAGCTTGTCGGCCAGCGCGAACTCATCGAACCCGACCAGTGCCATCTCGCCAGCCTGCCCGTACAGCGCGTCCACCGCACCCATGGTGGTCACGTTGTTGCTGGCGAACAGGGCGGTCGGGGGGTCGCGAAGGCGGCCGAGCGCGCCGGCCGCGGCCGCGGCCGACGCGCGGTCCCGCAGCCCGAGCCGGATGAGTGAGGGCTCGGGCACCAGGCCGAGATCCTCGAACGCGGCCAGGAACCCGGCGTGGCGCTGCCGGATGGTCCAGATGTCCTCCCGGTCGCCCAGGTACCCGATCCGCCGGTGGCCCTGGTCCAATAGATGGCGCACGGCCTGCCGGGCCGCCTGCCGGTTGTCCACCATCACCGTGTCCACGGCCATGCCGTCGGCGGGCCGGTCCGCGCAGACCACCTTGGTGCCGAGCGCCAGCTGGTCGCGCAGGAACCGGTGGCTGCCGGCCACCGGCACCACCAGCAGGCCGTCCACCTGCCGGGCGCAGAACGCCGAGATCACCTCGCGTTCCCGCCGCAGGCTGTCGTTGGAGCTGCCGATCAGGACCACGTAGCCGCGCTCGCGGGCCGCGTCCTCAACCGCCCGGGCCAGCGCCGCGAAGAACGGATTGGCGAGGTCGTCGACCAGCACGCCGATCGTCTGGGTGGGCTCGCCGCCGCGCCGCAGCTGCCGGGCCGCGTTGTTGCGCTGATACCCGAGCCTGCGGATAGCCAGCTCCACCCGGGCCGCGGTCTCCGGCTGCACCCCGGGCTGGCCGTTCACCACCCGGGACACGGTCATCAGGCTCACCCCGGCGGCCTGCGCGACGTCCCGCATGGTGGGCCGGGCCGGGCGCCGGGTCATGCCCCGTCCCCCCGCCGGGCGCGGTCCGCCCCGCGCCCGCAGCGCATCGCCTGCCGCTCCGGGGCTGTCATCCTGGCCCCTTCTCTCTTGTGAACGTTATCAGCAAACCTCTGCTCCTCCGGCTGATGCCGGACCCGGCTGGCCACCACCGGTCGCACCCACGGGTCACCGCGATGACCTGGATGGAGCGATTATTGAGGATTGATACCAATCCGCGCAATCGCCGGGTTTCTCTTGACATGCTGCGGCCATCGCTCGCAGAATCGCGCCACGTGGCGTGAACGTTATCAGTGCACGCCGGGCGATCAGATGGGCGAGCAGGGTGGCTGAACCGGTGCTTGAGGCCCGCGGCGTGACCAAGCATTACGGTCACGTCCAGGCCCTGGACGGGGCGGACTTCTCCGCCTCTCCTGGCGAGGTGGCAGCGCTCATCGGCGACAACGGCGCGGGGAAGAGCACTCTCGTCAAGGTACTGGCGGGGGCGATCAGGCCGGACGGCGGCGAGATCCTGATCGACGGCAGCCCGGTGCACTTCAGCAGCCCGGCGGACGCCCGCGGGTACGGAATCGAGACCGTCTACCAGGATCTGGCGCTGGCGCCGGACCTGGATGCGGCCGCGAACCTGCACCTGGGCAGGGAACTCTACCGGCTTCCGTTCCCGCGGATCTTAAACCGCAAGCTGATGCGGGTGCGGGCCCGCGCGGCCTTCGCCGAGCTCGGCATCGAGCTGCCGGACCTGCGGGCGCCGGTCGCGGGCCTGTCCGGCGGCCAGCGCCAGTCAGTCGCGGTCGCGCGGGCCGTCGCCTACGCGAGCCGCATCATCTTCCTGGACGAGCCCACCGCCGCGCTCGGCGTGGTGCAGCGCGGCCGGGTGCTCGACACCATCCGCCGGGTCCGGGACCGCGGCATCGCGGTCGTGCTCATCAGCCACAACATGCCGGAGGTGCTCGCGATAGCGGACCGGGTCGAGGTGCTGCGCCTCGGCCGCCGGGTCGCGGCGTTCGCCGCCGCGCAGGCCTCGGTGGACCAGCTGGTCGGGGCGATGACCGGGTCCCTGGACATCAACCGGGACGGCGCGCGGTGAGCGGCGACGCCCGTCAGGCAGCGCCGGTCCCGCCCCCTGGGCAGGGAAGCGGGACCAGCTCGGCTGCCGGGCAGCCCGGTGCGGCCGCCGCGGCGGATGCTGCCGCAGCGGGGGGCGAGGGCCAGCGGGGCGGCCGCTGGCTGGCGCGGCGGCTGATCACCGCCAACGAGACCTGGACCTTGCTGGCGCTGATCGTCCTCGGCGCGTTCTTCACGATCCGGGCCCCCGGCCGCTTCTTCACCCTGAGCGACTTCTCGCTCATCGCTCAGAACTCGGCCGCCCTGCTGGTGATGGCGGTGGGGCAGACGTTCGTGATCCTCACCGCCGGGATCGATCTGTCGGTCGGCGCGGTCCTGGTGCTGTCGGGAGTCGTCGCGGACCTGTACTACATCCATCACGGCGGGAACAGCGCAAGCTGGGTCACGATCGCGGCGGGCGCGGTGATCGGGGTGGCGACCGGCGGCGGCTGGGGCGCGGTGCAGGGATTCCTGGTCGCCAAGGCCAGGATCGTGCCGCTCATCACCACCCTGGCCGGGTTCGGCGCCGCGACCGGCGCGAGCTACCTCATCACTGGCGGCGCCGACTTCCGGACCGTGCCGGCGCGGCTGGTCAACACGATCGGCCTCGGCGGCCTCGGCGGGCTGCCGTGGCTGATCGTGATCAGCTTCGCCACCGCGATCGTGTTCGGGCTGATCCTTGCCTACACCCGGTTCGGCCGGTACACGTACGCGATCGGGTCCAGCCCGGTGGCCGCGGAACGGGCCGGTATCGCCGTGGAGTGGCATCTGATCAAGGTGTACGCGCTGGGCGGGGCCCTGTCCGGGCTGGCCGGGATCATGTCGCTGGCGAACTTCAACTCGACCACGATCGCCGGTCACTCGTTCGACAACCTTTCGGTGATCACCGCGGTGGTGCTGGGCGGCGCCAGCCTGTTCGGCGGCCGGGGCTCGATGCTGGGCACCGTGATCGGGGTGTTCATCCCGGCTGTGCTGCTCACCGGCCTGGTCATCATCAACGTGAACCAGTACTGGCAGGACGTGGCGATCGGCCTGGTGCTCGCGGCCGCCGTGTACCTCGACCAGTTCCGCCGGCGGCTCCGGGAGCGGACGTGA
>DASQSC010000095.1:0-9657 GCA_035642555.1 Streptosporangiaceae bacterium
CGCTTTGGCCCGGACTTCCGGTTCGGCTAGACTCATCGGGCGCGAGCGGCCCGCCCGGGTCGCTCCGGTGGGGTATGGGGTAATTGGCAGCCCGGCAGGTTCTGGCCCTGTTAGTCTAGGTTCGAGTCCTGGTACCCCAGCGGCGACGCATGCTCGCCCCTTTGGGGCTTCGCTGTTGGCTCGCAGTGCTAGCCCGGGGGGTCACCCCCCGGAGCCCCCCGAAGGCGTGGGTATCGCTTGGATTTATGGCGAGCCTTATCAGCGGTACCGCTCTGTTTTCGGTACCGCTCTGTTTTTTGGTGCCGCTCTGTTTTCGGTGCCGCTCTGGTTTATGGTGCGCCTCTCTGTTCGGCTATTAATTCTGCGGAACGGGCGGGTTCCGGCAGGGTCCCGGCATAGTGGCGTGTTGTCCGGTTGATGGCCTGGTACATGTTCTGGCGTAGTGAGAGCGAACAGGCACGGTTTCCAAGATCATGTGGGTGTCGAATCCCATGATCGTCGCGGAAGACCGTACCTGCCTTGTCATCATCGCTTATCGGCCCTGCCCTGGGGCAACTTCGGGATGTGCCTGGTGGTGAGCGGGCGCTGCTGGCTGGGGAGCGCCCGGGCCTGGCCGTGTGCCTGGCATCGGTGCCAGACCCGCGTGATCCGCGCGGGGTGCGGCATTCGCTGACGCCGTTGTTACTGGCCGCGGTGGCGGCGGTGCTGGCGGGAGCACGATCGTTCACTGCGATCGGCGAGTGGGTCGCCGACGCGCCGCCGCAGGTGCTGGCCTCCCTGGGAATCAGGCGTGACCCGCTGGGCGGCCGGTTCGTGCCGCCGGATGAGGCCCCCATTCGCCGGGTGCTGGAAGCTGTCGATGCTGAGGCGCTGGATGCAGCGGTGGGGTCGTGGCTGACGGGGCAGCTGAGGGCTGCTGTCAGCGTCCGGACCGGGCCTGGGCGGCGGGCGCTGGCGGTGGACGGAAAGACGGTGCGGGGTACCCGGCCTGCCAGCCGCGATGGGCAGGGCGTACACCTGCTGGCAGCCGCCGATCAGCAGGTGGGCGCGGTGCTCGCCCAGGCCAAGGTGGACGGCAAGACCAACGAGATCACCTGCTTCGCCCCGTTGCTGGAGCCGCTGGACCTGGCTGGTCAGGTGATCACTGCGGACGCCCTGCACACCCAGCATGAGCACGCGAAGTTCCTGGTCAGTCAGAAGGAAGCGGACTACATCCTGGTCGTGAAGAACAACCAGCCCAGCCTGTACGCCCAGATCAAGAACCTGCCCTGGCGCCAGGTCCCGGTCGCCCACGATGCCCGCGAGCTCGGGCACGGCCGCGGCGAGTGGCGCACCCTCAAACTCACCGCCGTGGCCAAAGGGCTGCCCTTCCCGCACGCCGCCCAGGCCATCCGGATCACCCGCCGCCGGCGCCCGCTGACCAGCACCATCAGCACCAGATGGGCCACCGAAACCAGCTACGCCATCACCAGCCTGGCCGCCAGCCAAGCCACCCCCGCCCAGCTCGCCGCCTGGATCCGCGGCCACTGGGCTATCGAAGCCCTGCACCACATCCGCGATGTCAGCTACGGCGAAGACGCCTCCCAGGTCCGCACCGGCAACGGCCCGCAGGTCATGGCTACCCTGCGCAACCTCACCACCGGGATCATGAAAATGGCCGGGCATCGCAACATCGCCGCCGCCTGCCGCCACTACGCGCGGGACGCCACCCGAACCCTGGCTGCCCTCGGACTCAGCCCGGCATGACTAAACGCCAGAACCGTCAGCGAGACTGACCGCTCCTGCCAGGACGTCTTCGCGCAATATTCTCCGGGCTTTTTGAGGTTCTTCCAATATAGGACTGTGGGCGGACCGCTCAAACGTATAGAAGCCCTTCAGCGGCGCCTTCAGCCTCTCAACATATTCCTTTGCCAACTGGTAGTTGACTGTGTAATCGTATACGCCGTGGAAGAAATAAGCTGGAAGGGCAAGCTCTGCCACGCGGCCAGCCAGATCGATAGCGAGCATCTCGTCCCACAGGGCGCTCACGCCGGACGAAAGCTTGCCGCGCCACAACCTGACCTTCTCGCCAGGCGTGTAGTGGGTGCTCCTAAGCGATGGCCAGAAGATGCCGCCAAGCACCGAAGTCATGTCATGCGTCGTCCCAGCACCGAGACTATGCATGGCCCTGTCACGCACCGCAAGGTACCCGTCCGGCGTCCCAGCCGTCATCGTCACCGGAGCTGCCTCGAGTTTGCGCACCATGCGGCGGTCACCGCTCTCCCTGAACCGCGCGAGCATATATTCGTACGCCCGTCTCTCGGACTTGAGCTGCTGAACCACCTGAGCCACGCCGATGTAGGCGCCGAACACCTCCGGAGCCCGGGCCGCGGCCTGCAGCCCGATGAACGTGCCCCCCGAATGCGCCATAAGGTATACCTTCTCTTTGCTGAAGCGGTTCCGCAGATAGTCGGTGACCGACAGCGTGTCGGCTATGAACTGCTGCAGCGTCATCGTTTCGGGCGGGATACCGCGACGGTAGGAGAGCCCGGCGCCGCGCTGTTCCCACCAGACCACCGTGAAGTCATCTTCAAGTCCCGTGGGGTACCGCTCCGTTAGAAAGTACTCCGGCAGGCCGCCATGGAGACAGAGCAGCACCGGATGCGCGGCGTCATTGCCCTGGATAAACATCCCTTGCCGTACACCATTGATATCGGCAAAAACCTTCTCTGAAATCCTGGCGCGCACCGGGCCGCTGTTCCCATCGAAGAGGCTTCAGTCTCCTGCGACTCTAGCCGCAAGCTGTGTGCGAAACCGGCCGCTTCTAGTCTCCGGCTTGTGCCCGGAAGTAGGCCGCCGGGTCAGGCCGGTTTCCTTGTCGAACGTGGCGACGAAGGCGCTGGGCGTCTGGTAGCCGACATGGCGGGCGACGGTGCCGACCGCGCGGCCCACGGCGAGCTGGGGCAGCGCGGCCTGCAGCCGGGCCAGCGGCGCCACTGGCCGAAGGTGATCACGGTGCCGGCGAGGAAGGCCCGGGCCAGGGTTCGGCCGCTGGCGCCGACCTGGCGGCCCCACTCGGCCAGTGTCCGTTCGTCCGCGGGGTCGGCGAGCAGCCCTGCCGCCACCTCCGCCGCGCGCTCGTCATCGGGCATCCAGACCTCGATCGTGGTCATCGGCACCGGGCGCAGCAGGTCACCGAGTAGCGCTTTGGCCCGGGCACGTTCCGCAGCGTCGAGGGACTCCGCCCCAGGTAGGCGATGAGCTGGGCCACAGCGGACTAAAGTAAAACGGACATCACGCGACTATGCCGAGGCCCTGCGGGTTCCGGGGCTTGGTCATTATCAGCGGTGAGCGGCTTGCTCAGGAGGGCGGGGTGCCGCGCTGGGCGACGTGCTCGTCGAAGCGCGGGGGGCCGACCACCACCAGGACCTTCGCGCCGGCGCGGCTGGTGACGGTGAAGCTGTGCTCGGTGTCGCGTGGCAGGAGGACGAACGCCCCGGGCGCGGCGGACCACCGCTCTCCTCCGCAGCGGCCGGCCAGATCGCCGGTTATCACGTAGAACATCTCGTCTTCGCCGTCATGCACGTGCGGCGGGACGTCGAGGGCCGCGGGGCAGAGCATCTCCATGACGGCGAGCTGGCCGCTGGTTTCCGCGCCGCTCGCCTTCATCACGAACCGGGCGCCGCCGAAGTCGTAGCCGGCGCCCTGGCCGGCATCGCGCACGATGAGGCTCATGCGGGAAACCTACCCGGCCCATGCCTGCCGCGATCCGATCTGAGGTCTGCCAGGTCCGGGCGAGTCCCGGTAGCGTCCCTCCCGGAACTACCCGCCCGGAGTGTCACCGGGCGCGGTCCGGCCGGCGCCGTCTCGGGAGGACACATGCCGTGGTTCGATCTGTCGCTGGAGCAGCTTGCCTCGCATGCCGTTACCGCGGCCGAGCCTGCCGGCCTGGACGGCTGGTGGGCGCGGCGGCTGGCGGAGGCCCGGTCGGCGGCGGAGCCCCCGGTGGTGACCGAGTACCAGGCCGCCGCCTACGGGCCGCTGCGCGTCTACGACGTGGAGTTCTCCGGTGACCGCGGCGACCGGGTGCGGGGCTGGTACCTCTTGCCGCCCGGGGCGGCCGGCGAGCCGCTGCCGCTGGTGGTCAAGTTCGTCGGCTACGGGGGCGGGCGCGGGCTGCCGGTGGAGCACGCGCTGCTGCCAGCCGCCGGGTACGCCACCTTCGTCATGGACGTCCGCGGCCAGGGCGGGCGGTGGACCGTGGGCGCGACCGGCGACCCCGCCGCCGGGCCCGGGGCGGGGCCGGAGCTGTCCACGGTGATGACCCGCGGCCTGGCACGGCCAGAGGACTACTACTACGCCCGCCTGTTCACCGACGCCGTCCGGGCCGTGGAGACCGCGGCCGGCCTGGACCTGGCCGACCGGTCCCGGATCGCGGTAAGCGGCGCCAGCCAGGGCGGCGCGCTGGCGCTCGCGACCGCCGCCCTGCTTGGCGAGGTGGTGGCGGTCTGCCACGCAGATGTCCCGTTCCTCTGCGATATCGCCCGCGCGGTCACGCTCGCTCCGGAGCCGCCGTACACGGAGGTCGCCGAGTTCCTGGCCAACCACACCGGGCTGGTGGACACCGCCCTGGACACGCTGCGCTACGTGGACTGCGCCCTGCTCGCCCGCCGGATCACCGCCGACTGCCTGCTGAGCGCGGGGCTGATGGACCCGGTCTGCCCGCCCTCCACCGTGTTCGCGGCCTACAACGCCATCCGCTCCCGGAAACAGATCGCGGTCTCGCAGTTCGGCACCCACGTCGTGCCAGCAGCCCATACCGAGCGCCAGCTCGCTCACCTGGCCGACCGGCTCGTGAGCTGGTGAATGATCGCCCGGGCGCCGGGCGCCCCGCTGGCGCGGTCCGGACTGCCGGCAATCCGCGCCGACGGTCCATCACCCGCCGGGCTCGATCCGGGTGGCGATCGGCGTGCCGAGTTCCACGGTCCGGCCGACCGTGCAGAGCCGGTCGTGGGACTTCTGCACGATGTCCGGCAGCACGGCCCGGGCCTGGTCGCCCTCGGCGGTGGCGGGAAAGGCGATCCGGAACGTCACGGCGATATCGGTGAGCCGGTTGCCGCTGTCGTCGCGCACCTTCTCGGCCTCGGCCAGCACCTGGAACGATTCCGGCTCGGCCCGGCGCGAGGTGACGATATCCACGTCGATGGACGTGCAGCCGCCGATGGCGGCCAGCAGCAGCTCGGTGGGAGTGAACTCGGCGGCGTCCCCGGTGCCGAACGTGATCAGGCCGTCCCGCTCGTTCCTGGCCCGGAACCGCCCGGCCGACAGCCGCTCTACCGTGACGCCGCGATGCACAGAACTTGTCGTCATCCCCACACCCTGCCAGACCGGGGCCGGCCGGGAACCAGGCAGGACGCCGGGACCGGCCAGGTACCAGGTGCGGAGGCCTGCAAAGGGGTCAGATGCCGGTCGCGGCCAGGTCCATGCCGCGCTGCAGGCGGCCGAGGGTGCGCTCCCGGCCCAGCAGCTCGATCGACTCGAACAGCGGCGGGCCGACCCGCCGCCCGGTGACCGCGACCCTGACCGCGCCGCCGAACGCCGCCCGGGGCTTGAGCCCGAGCTTGTCCACCAGCGCCGCCCGCAGGGCCGCCTCGATGGCGCCGGCGTCCCAGGACGCCAGCGCGGCGAGCACCTCCCCGGCGGCGGCCAGCGCCTGCCCGGCCTCACCGGTGAACGCCCGCGCCGCGTCGCCGGTGTCCACCGTGAACTCGTCCTCGCCGGTGAACAGGAAGCCGAGCATGGCCGGCGCCTCGGCGAGCCTGCCGATCCGCTCCTGGATGAGCGGGGCGGCGGCCGCGATCAGCTCGGCCTGCGCGGCCGTCGGCGGGTCCGCGACCAGCCCGGCGCGGGCCAGGAACGGGCTGATCCGGCCCGCGAAATCGGCCGGCTTCAGCTCCCTGATCTTGTCGCCGTTGATCGCTTCCAGCTTGCGCGCGTCGAACTGGGCCGGGTTCTTGTTGACCCGGGCCAGGTCGAACTCGGCGGCCAGGTCCGCCAGCGTGAACAGCTCCCGGTTCTCCCCCGGCGACCAGCCGAGCAGCGCCAGGTAGTTGCCCATCGCCTCGGGCAGGAATCCCTCGTCCCGGTACCAGCTGACCGAGACCACCCCGTTCCGCTTGGACAGCGGCTTCCCGTCCGGGCCGAGCACGTAGGGCAGGTGCGCGAACACCGGGAACCGCTCATCCGGCACCCCCATCGCCCGGTACACGGCGAGCTGGCGGGGGGTGGAGGAGAGCAGGTCATCGCCCCGCACGACGTGCGTGATCTCCATCAGCACGTCGTCCACGGCCACCGCCAGGGTGTAGAGCGGGGCGCTGTCGGCCCGGGCCAGCACGAAGTCGGGCACGTGCGCGTGATCGAAGGTGACCTCGCCGCGCACCAGGTCGGTGAACGTGGTCGAGCCCGCCGGCATCCGGAACCTGACCACCGGCCTGCGCCCCTCCGCCTGGTAGGCGGCGACCTGCTCCGGCGTCAGCTGGCGGCAGTGGCCGTCGTAGCCGCTGGGGCCGCCAGCGGCGCGGGCGGCCGCCCGCCGCTGCGCCAGTTCCTCGGGCGTGCAGTAGCAGTGATACGCGTGCCCGTCGGCCAGGAACCGGCTGACCCACTCGGCGTAGACCGGCAGCCGCTCGCTCTGCAGGTACGGCCCGTACGGGCCGTCCACGCCCGGCCCCTCGTCCCAGTCCAGGCCGAGCCAGCGCAGCGTGCCCAGGGCCGATTCGATGTACTCGGGCTTCACCCGGGTCTGGTCGGTGTCCTCGATCCGCAGCACGAACGTGCCCCCGGTGCGGCGGGCGAACGCCCAGTCGTACAGCGCCGTCCGGACGTTGCCCACGTGCAGGTCACCGCTCGGCGACGGGGCGAAGCGCACCCGCACCGCGCCCGCGCCGTCAGTCACCGCTGATCACCTTGTTCGTCAGGGTCCCGATCCCCTCGATGGTCACGGCCACCTCGTCTCCGTCCGCCAGCGGGCCCGCTCCGGCGGGCGTGCCGGTCAGCAGTACGTCGCCGGGAAGCAGCGTCATCACGTTACTGGCGAACGCCACCAGCGCGCTCACGTCATGCAGCAGCCCGGAGGTGCTGGCCTGCTGCCGGACCTCGCCGTTCACCGTGGTCGTGAGCGTCAGCGCGGCCGGGTCGGCCTCGGTCTCGAGCCACGGGCCCAGCGGGCAGAACGTGTCGAAGCTCTTAGCCCGCGTCCACTGCCCGTCGCGCGCCTGCAGATCCCTGGCCGTGACATCGTTCGCGCAGGTGTACCCGAAGATGACCCGGCTCGCCTGATCGGCAGGCACCTCCCGGCAGAGCCGGCCGATCACCACCGCCAGCTCGCCCTCGTAGTCCACCCGGGACGACAGGCCGACAGGGTAGCTGATGGGGTCGCCGGGCCCGCAGACCGAGGTGGACGGCTTGAGGAACAGCACCGGCTCGGACGGCAGCTCCCCGCCCGCCCCGTCACTGCCGGCACCGCCCCCGTCCGGACCGTCCCCGGCCATCTCCCGGACGTGCCCGGCGTAGTTCTTCCCGACCGCGACCACCTTGCTTGGCAGCACCGGCGCCAGCAGCCGCACGTCGGCGACCGGATAGCTGGCGCCGGTGAGCTTGACCGCCTCGCCGGCCCCGAACGGGTGGCCGGAGATCTCGGCCACGACGAGCTCGCCGGGCTGGCCTGCGCCGTCGGCCCGGGCGGTTCCCACCACGCCGTAGGCCACGTCGTCGGCCACGGCGAACCTCGCGATGCGCATCTACTGCATGTAGCCTTCGACCTCGGAGGCCGGGCGCGCCTCCGCCCCGGCCGGGTCCTCGCCGTACTCACGCCGGGCCCGGCGCTGCCGCAGCAGGTCCCAGCACGTGTCGAGGGCCTCCTCGGCGGCACGCAGCCGGGAATGCTCCTCGTCGCTGGTCAGGTCGCCGGCGGCGAGCTTGGCGCGCAGGTCGTGCTCGGTCTTGATCAGCTCGTCGATGCGCCCCATGATCTCCTTGTCGTCCATGGGACCACCGTAACGCGCTGGCCGGCCCCGCTGATCCCGGAGCCGGGCGCCTTGGTCCGGCGCGTCCTCGGGCGAGTCGCCGGCCCCGGCCGGGCAGCAAGCCCGTTCGGGAAAATGCTGCCGGTTACGGGACGGAATCGCCCTAGTCGCGCTCGGCGGGCTGGTATCCGGCCCGCAGCAGCGCGTAGCTCACCGCTTCCTCCAGCGCGTGCCAGGACGCGGCGATGATGTTCTCGTCCACGCCCACCGTGCTCCAGGTGCCGCCGTCGCTGCCATCGCCGGACTCGATCAGCACCCGGGTCACCGCGCCGGTCCCGTGCGAGCCCTCCAGGATGCGCACCTTGTAGTCGGCCAGCTCCAGCCGGGCGAGCTCGGGGTAGAGCCGTTCCAGCGCCAGCCGCAGCGCGTTGTCCAGCGCGTTGACCGGGCCGTTGCCTTCCCCGGTGGCGACGATCCGCTCGCCCTTGGCCGTCAGCTTGACGGTGGCCTCGCTCACCAGCTGCCGGTCGGCGCGCCGCTCGACGATCACCCGCCACGACTCGACGTCGAAGTGCCGCAGCCGCTCGCCGGCCAGCTCGTCCCGCAGCAGCAGCTCGAACGAGGCGTCAGCGGCCTCGAACGTGTAGCCGCGGGCCTCGAGCTCCTTCACCCGTTCCACCACCCGCCCGGCCGTGGCCCGGTCCCCGGACAGGTCGTAGCCGAGCTGGGCGCCCTTGACCTCGACCGACGCGCGCCCCGCCATGTCGGAGACCAGCATCCGCATGTCGTTGCCGACCAGCTCCGGGCCGACGTGCTGGTACAGCATCGGGTCCACCTTGACCGCCGAGGCGTGCAGGCCCGCCTTGTGCGCGAACGCGGAGTAGCCCACATACGGCTGGTGCGAGTTCAGGGTCACGTTGGTGACCTCGCTGATGGCGTGGGCGACCCGGCTCATCTCCGGCAGGCACCCCTCCGGCAGCACCTGCCTGCCCTTCTTCAGCTGCAGGCCGGCCACCACGCTGAACAGGTTGGCGTTGCCCGCCCGCTCGCCGTAGCCGTTCGCGGTGCCCTGCACGTGGCTGGCGCCGGCCTCGACCGCCGTCAGGGTGTTGGCGACGGCGCAGGCCGCGTCGTCATGGCAGTGAATGCCCAGCCGGGCGCCGGTGGCCGCGGCGACGGCGGTCACCACGTCGCCGAGCTCGCCGGGCAGCATGCCGCCGTTGGTGTCACACAGCGCGACGAGCTCTGCGCCGGCCTCGGTGGCAGTCCGCACCACTTCCAGCGCGTAGTCAGGATTCGAACGGTAGCCGTCGAAAAAGTGCTCGGCGTCGAGGAACACTCGCCGCCCCTCGGCTGACAGGTGGCTCACCGTGTCGCCGATCATGGCCAGGTTCTCGGCCAGCGTGGTGCGCAGGGCCAGTTCCACGTGCCGGTCGTGGCTCTTGGCCACCAGCGTCACCACCGGCGCCCCGGCCTCGCGCAGCGCGGCGACCTGCGGGTCGTCGGCCGCGACCGCCCCGGGCCGGCGGGTGGAGCCGAACGCGGCCAGCGTCGCGTGCCGCAGCTCGAGCTCCGACTGTGCCAGCCGGAAGAACTCGGTGTCCCTGGGGATGGCGCCCGGCCACCCGCCCTCGATGTAGCCGACGCCGAACTC
>DASQSC010000096.1:0-2596 GCA_035642555.1 Streptosporangiaceae bacterium
GACGTGCTGCGCGCCGAGCGGCTGCGCGACCCCCGGCGGCGGCCGCTGCTGATCGTGCTCACCGACGGCCGGGCGACCGGTGGCCCGGAACCGGTGCCGCGGTCGCACCGGGCTGCGGCCCTGCTGGCCGCGGCAGGCGTGGCCAGCATGGTGATCGACTGCGAGCACGGCCGGGTGCGGCTGGGCCTGGCGACAGGACTCGCCGCGGCGCTGGGCGCGCCAGTGCTGCGGCTGGCGGACCTGGCCGCGGCTCCGCTCGCCGACTCGGTGCGGGCACTCAGCGGCGGATTCGGCACCGCCGGCGGCTCCCGTTCCGGCCGTGAGGAGGTGGCGTGATGCCGCAGGGAAAGCCGGCCGTGATCCCCGACGACGGGCTGACCACCCGGCAGCGCCGGCAGCGGCCGCTGGTCGTCGTGCACACCGGCGAGATGAAGGGCAAGTCCACGGCGGCGTTCGGGCTCGCCCTGCGGGCCTGGAACGCCGGGCTGCCGATCGCCGTGTACCAGTTCGTGAAGAGCGCCAAGTGGAAGACCGGCGAGGAAACCGCGTTCCGGGCGCTGGACCGGGTGCACCGGGAGACCGGGGACGGAGCCCCGGTGGCCTGGCACAAGATGGGCGAGGGCTGGTCGTGGATCCAGCGGCAGGGGAGCGGGACCGATCACGCCGCCGACGCCCGGGAAGGCTGGGAGCAGGTCAAGCGCGACCTGGCCGCCGAGGCTTACCGCTGCTACGTGCTCGACGAGTTCACCTATCCGATGAAGTGGGGCTGGGTGGACGTGGCCGATGTGATCGCCACGCTGGCCGCCCGGCCCGGCCACCAGCACGTGATCATCACCGGCCGGGACGCGCCGGCCGAGCTGGTCGCGGCGGCCGATCTGGTGACCGAGATGACCAAGATCAAGCATCCGATGGACGCGGGCCAGAAGGGGCAGAAGGGCATCGAGTGGTAGCGATTCCGCGGCTGGTGATCGCCGCGCCCGCGTCCGGGCACGGCAAGACCACCGTGGCCGCCGGGCTGATGGCCGCGCTGGCGGCCCGGGGCCTCGCCGTGTCCGGGCACAAGGTGGGCCCCGATTACATCGATCCCGGCTATCACGCGCTCGCCACCGGCCGCCCCGGCCGCAACCTGGATCCGGTGCTGTGCGGCGAGGACCTGATCGGGCCGCTGCTGCGCCGCGGCGCCGCGGGCGCGGACATCGCGGTGATCGAGGGCGTGATGGGGCTGTTCGACGGCCGGGGCAGCACCGGCGAGGGCTCCACCGCGCAGGTGGCCACGCTGCTGCGCGCGCCGGTGGTGCTGGTGGTGGACGCGGCCGGGCAGGGCCGCTCGGTAGCGGCACTGGTCGCCGGGTTCGCCGGCTACGACCGCGGGCTGCGGATCGGCGGCGTGATCCTGAACCGGATCGGCTCGGCCCGGCACGAGCAGATCCTGCGCGACGCCCTCGCCGGGGCCGGTTTCCCGGTGCTCGGCGTGCTCGGCCGGGACGACGCGGTGGCCGCCCCGTCCCGCCACCTCGGGCTGGTGCCAGCCGCGGAGCGGGAAGGCGCCGCCCGGCAGGCCCTGGACCGGCTGGCCGCCCTGGTCACCGCCGGGGTGGACCTGGCGGCCGTGACGTCGCTGGCCCGCAGCGCCGGTCCGCTGCCGGCCCGGGCATGGGAGCCGGCCGCCGCCCTGGCCGAGGCTTTGCGCCGCCGGCGGGTCATAGCCCGGGCGGACGACCCCCTGGAGCCCCTCGCCCTGGCGACGGCCGGGCCGCGTCCCGCCGCCAGGCCAGTCATCGCCGTAGCAAGCGGAGCCGCGTTCAGCTTCAGCTACCCCGAGCATGCCGAGCTACTCGCGTCGGCGGGCGCCGATGTTGTCACCGTCGACCCGCTGGCCGACGAGGCGCTGCCGCCTGGCACCGCCGCGCTCGTGCTCGGCGGCGGCTTCCCCGAGGAACACGCCGCCGCACTCAGCGCCAACCAGCGGCTGCGTGCCGAGGTCGCCGCGCTGGCCGCGGCGGGCGCCCCGGTCGCCGCCGAGTGCGCCGGCCTGCTGTACCTGGCCCGCGAGCTGGACGGCAAGCCGATGTGCGGGGTGCTTGGCGCCACCGCCGCGATGACTCCCCGGCTGACGCTGGGCTACCGCGACGCCATCGCCGCCGCCGACTCGGTACTCGTCCCGGCAGGTACCGCCGTCCGCGGCCACGAGTTCCACCGCACCGAAGTCTCGCCCGCCCGCTCGCCGGCCCCGGCTTGGCGGATCGGCGGCCGGTCCGAGGGCTTCGTGCACGGCCAGGTACACGCCTCTTATCTGCACCTCCACTGGGCGGGGTGCCCCCTGCCAGCGCACCGGATCGTTGCTGCCGCCCGGCGGGCGGGCACCGGGCGCAGCCCGAGTGCGGGACTTTCTGGTTGCCCGCACAGCACGGAACTTCCACAGTCGGCCGGGAGCGGGGGGCCGCGGTGAACGGCGAGCCGCGGACGCTGGCGGGAGTCGGGGTCGGGCCGGGCGACCCGGAACTGGTCACGGTGAAAGCCGTGCGGGTGCTGCGGGAAGCCGGACTGGTGCTGGTGCCGGTGCTCGCAATGGAAGAGACCGGCCGGGCCGAGGCGA
>DASQSC010000097.1:0-6170 GCA_035642555.1 Streptosporangiaceae bacterium
GCACCTGCCCCGGCTGCCGCACCTGCCCCGGCTGCCGCACCTGCGGGGCCGGCCGTCCGGCCGGCGCCGCCAGCGGGCTGGCCGCGCCATTGGCCGGGGCGGCGCCATTGGCCCGGGCGGCGGCGATATCCGCCCGGGACCGGCCCCACGGCCGCAGCCTCGGCATGGACACCAGCAGCAGCGCCAGCATCCCGCCCACCGTGACGGCGGCCAGGATCAGCAGCGGGGTGCGGACGATCGACAGCCAGACCACGCTGCCGGCGAACAGGCCCGCCCACAGGTACATGATCAGCACGCTGCGCCGGTGCGAATGACCGATGTCCAGCAGCCGGTGCTGGAGGTGCTTCTTGTCAGCGGTGAACACCGAGGTGCCGGCCCGGACCCGCCGCACCACCGCCATCAGCAGGTCGGTGTAGGGGATCAGCAGCACCGCGGCGGGCAGCAGCAGCGGCAGGATGGCACCGAACCGGTTCACGGTGCCGCTCGCGTATGCCGGGTGGTCGGTCAGCGAGCCAGGGTCCAGCGAGGCCAGGTTGGAGATCGGGGCGTAGGCGAGCAGCAGCCCGATCAGCATGGCCCCGGTGTCGCCCATGAAGATCCGGGCCGGGTGGAAGTTGTGCGGCAGGAAGCCCAGGCATGCCCCGGCCAGGATGGCGGAGGCCAGCGCCGGGCCGGTCTGCTCGGGCAGGCCCAGCCGCTTGGTGAGCGTGTAGTAGTAGATGAAGAACGCGGCCGCGCCGATCCCCACCACGCCCGCGGCCAGGCCGTCCAGCCCGTCGATGAAGTTCACCGCGTTGATGGTGACGACCACCACCAGGATGGTGAGCCCGATCTGCTGGTCGGAGGTCAGCCCCAGGGTGCCGCCGTTCGGCTCCGGCAGCCAGGTCACCTCGGCGCCGCTCCAGACCAGGATCACCCCGGCCGCGACCTGGCCGGCCAGCTTGCTGATCGCGCCCATGCCCCAGCGGTCGTCCACGAGCCCCATGATCACGACCAGCCCGCCGGCCAGCAGCAGCCCCTTGGCCATGCTGCTGTCGGCGAACACGCTGTTCAGCTGGGGCAGCCGGCTGGCCACCAGCAGCCCGGCCGCCAGCCCGCCGTAGATGGCCAGGCCCCCCAGCAGCGGGGTCGGCCTGGTGTGCACATCCCGCTTCCTGGCAGCGTGCAGCGCCCCGGTCGCCACCGCGAACCGTCGTACCAGCGGCGTGAGCAGGTAGGTGACCGCGGCCGCCGCCAGCAGCGTCAGGACGTATTCACGCATGGCAGCGCCGCCCTAGGGCATGGTCCCCAGCTGGATCTGGTGCATCAGCACCCACTCTAGGGCACCCGGCCTGGCCCGCATGGCAGGCAGGGGCACCCGGGCCGCGGGTCATTCCCTACTCGTCCTCGGCGGCCAGGGTGATCACCTCGCGCAGCCGGTCGACGGAGATCGCGCCGCGGCGCAGCAGCTTCGGCACCGGCGCGGTCAGGTCCACGATCGTGGAGGGCACCGGCCCCGGGCACTCGCCGCCGTCCAGGTACACCGCGACCGCGTCGCCGAGCTGCTCCTGCGCCGCGGCGGCGGTGACGGCGGCCGGCTCGCCGGACCGGTTGGCGCTGCTGACCGCCAGCGGCCCGGTCTCCTTCAGCAGCTCGAGGGCGAGCTGGTGGAGGGGCATCCGGATCGCGACCGTGCCCATGGTGTCGCCCAGGTCCCACATCAGGCTCGGGCTGGCGCGGCAGACCAGGGTGAGCCCGCCCGGCCAGAACTCCTCCACCAGCGCCCGGCCGGTCTGACCGAGGTCGGTGACCAGGGCCGCGGCCGCCCGGACCGATCCCGTCAGCACCGGCGGCGGCATGTCCCGGCCGCGGCCCTTGGCGGCCAGCAGGCCGGCCACCGCGTCGGGCGCGAACGCGTCCGCCGCGACCCCGTACACGGTGTCGGTCGGGATCACGGCCAGCTCGCCCTTGCGCAGCGCCGTCGTTGCCTCGGCCAGGCCCGCGGCCCGCTGCGTGGCATCCGAGCAGTCGTACCGTGCGCTCATGGCTGCCATCCTTCCACGCCTCCGGTGGCGCGCCGGCCATCTGGAACCGGCCGCCACGCGGGCCAGCGGCGGTGCAGGTGCGGGCCGGACCGCCCACGGCCAGGTCAGACATCGCGAACGGGGAAGTACCCGGCCGGCGCCCCGGCACCCGGGCCCGGGCCGGCTCAGTCAGAGCCCGTCGGGCAGGCGGGCCGTGACGAAGCGGTCCAGGCCGGCCAGGTCCTTGTGGTTGCGGGTGTCGCGCCAGCCCTTTTCCTCCGCGAAGATCCAGTAGACGGCCGCGCCCTGGGGGGCCCCGTGCTCCACCGCGACCAGGCCGCCCGGGCGCAGCAGCCGCCGGGCGGCCCGCTCGATGGCCCGGATCGGGCCGAGGCCGTCCTGGCCGCCCCACAGCGCGGCGGACGGGTCGTACTCCCCCACCTCCGGCGGCACCACCGCGCCGACCGGGATGTACGGGGGGTTGCTGAGGATCAGGTCGATCGCGCCGGCAGGCAGGCCGCCGGGCTCGCCGAAGTCGGTCTCGTGCAGGGTGACCCGGCCTGCCAGGTGCGGGGCCGCCTCGGTGCAGCGGGCGATGTTCCTGGCCGCCCACCGGGCCGCCACCGGGTCGGCCTCCACCGCGTGGACCCTGGCCCGCGGCACCTCCTGGGCGATCGCCAGCGCGATCGCGCCGGAGCCGGTGCCGAGGTCGGCGACCACCGGCTCGGCGACGTCCAGCTCCCGCAGCCGGGTGATCGCCCAGCCGGTCATCACCTCGGTCTCCGGCCGCGGCACGAACACCCCGGGGCCGACCTCCAGCTCCAGGTAGCGGAAGTAGGCCAGGCCGGTGATGTGCTGGAGGGGCTCCCGGGCGGCGCGGCGCGCGACCTCGTTCCAGAACTTCGGGTTGAACTCGGCGTCGGGCACCCGGTGCAGCTCGCCCCGCCGCACCCCGTGCACGTGCGCCGCGATGATCTCGGCGTCGTTCCGCGGCGAGTCCACGCCGACCTCGGCCAGCCGCCCGGTGGCGATCGCGATCTCGTCGAGCAGCAGGCTCACGAGCTCGCCTGGCCGACGGGCTGGCCGGAGCCGGCCCGGTCGGCCTCGGTCAGCGCGGCGATCACCGAGTCCAGGTCGCCGTCGAGCACCTGGTCCAGGTTGTGGGCCTTGTAGCCGGCCCGGTGGTCGGAGATCCGGTTCTCCGGGAAGTTGTAGGTGCGGACCCGCTGCGAGCGGTCCACGGTGCGCACCTGGCTCTGCCGCTGCGCCGCGGCCTGGGCGTCGGCATCGGCCTGCGCCTGCGCGAGCAGCCGGGCCCGCAGGATGCGAAGCGCCTGCTCCCGGTTCTGGAGCTGGCTCTTCTCATTCTGGCAGGACACCACGATCCCGGTGGGCTTGTGAGTGATCCGCACCGCCGAGTCGGTGGTGTTGACGCTCTGGCCGCCGGGCCCGGACGAGCGGAACACGTCGATCCGCAGGTCATTGGGGTCGATCGAGACCTCGACCGGGTCCGCCTCCGGCATCACCAGCACGCCGGCGGCCGAGGTGTGGATCCGGCCCTGGGACTCGGTGACCGGCACCCGCTGCACCCGGTGCACGCCGCCCTCGTACTTGAGCTTGGACCAGACACCACCGGTGGCGGCCGCCGCCCGGCCGGCCTTGACCGCGACGGTGGCGTCCTTGTAGCCGCCGAGGCCGGTCATGGTGGCGTCCAGGATCTCCGTCTGCCAGCGCTGCCGCTCGGCGTACCGCAGGTACATCCGCAGCAGGTCGCCGGCGAACAGGGCCGATTCCTCGCCGCCCTCGCCCGCCTTGACCTCCAGGATCACGTCCTTGTCGTCGTTCGGGTCCCGCGGCGCGAGCAGGTCCTGCAGCTGGTCCTCCAGCGCGGCCCGGCGCTCGCCGAGCTGCTCCGCCTCGGCGGCGAAGGAGGAGTCCTCCCGGGCCAGCTCGCGGGCTGCCTGCTCGTCGCCGGCGGCCTGCTGCCACTCCCGGTAGGCGGTGATGATCGGGGTCAGCTCGCGGTAGCGGCGGCCCAGCGCCCGGGCCTGGTCCGGGTCGGCGTGCACGGCGGGGTCGGCGAGCTGGCGCTCCAGCGCGGCATGCTCGTCTGCCAGCTCACTGAGCCGGTCAAACATCGCTTCCCTCCGCTGCCGGATACGGGCCTGGTTGCTGGCGCATGATCAGATACGCCACCGGGCAGCCCAGAATCGGCTGCGCCCGGTGGCGTGCCTGGTCGGCGCTACTTGCCGCCCGCTGCCTTCTTGCCGAACCGGCGCTCGAACCGGGCAACCCGGCCGCCGGTGTCGAGGATCTTCTGCTTGCCCGTGTAGAACGGGTGGCAGTTCGAGCAGATGTCGGCGTGAATGACGCCGCTGCGCTCGGTGCTACGGGTGGTGAACGTGTTCCCGCAGTTGCAGGTCACCTTCGTCACCACGTAGTCCGGGTGGATACCAGACTTCACGTTGTTACTCCTGTCTGTGGCGGTCGCCGGGTCGCCCTGCTCCTAGACCGGGGCCGGGCGTGAACCGGTACCGCATTGCTGCTGACAGTGTGCCAGAGGCGAGAACACTTCCGGGCCTGCCGGGATTCCCGCGGGCCTGCCGCCGCCGCTACTGGCTCCCCGGCATGGTCTTCTGCACCTGGAGCAGGAACTCGGCGTTGCTCTTGGTGCCCTTCATCCGGTCCAGCAGCACCTCCAGCGCCTGCTGCGGCTCCAGCGCGTGCAGCACCCGCCGCAGCTGCCAGGTGATCTTGAGCTCCTCCGGCGTGAGCAGCAGCTCTTCCTTCCGGGTGCTGGACGCGTCGATGTCGATCGCGGGGAAGATCCGCTTGTCGGCCAGCTCCCGGCGCAGCCGCAGCTCCATGTTGCCGGTGCCCTTGAACTCCTCGAAGATCACTTCGTCGGCCCGCGAGCCGGTCTCGATCAGGGCGGTGGCCAGGATGGTCAGCGAGCCGCCGTGCTCGATGTTGCGGGCCGCGCCGAAGAACCGCTTCGGCGGGTAGAGCGCGGTGGAATCGACGCCGCCGGACATGATCCGGCCGCTCGCGGGCGCGGCCAGGTTGTAGGCACGCCCGAGCCGCGTGATCGAGTCAAGCAGCACCACCACGTCGTGGCCCATCTCCACCAGCCGCTTGGCCCGCTCGATGGCGAGCTCGGCGACGGTGGTGTGGTCCTCGGCCGGCCGGTCGAAGGTGGAGTGGATCACCTCGCCCTTGACCGTCCGCTGCATGTCGGTGACTTCCTCCGGCCGCTCGTCGACCAGCACGACCATGAGGTGGCACTCGGGGTTGTTCTTGGTGATCGCGTTGGCGATCGCCTGCAGGATCATCGTCTTGCCGGCCTTGGGCGGCGACACGATGAGGCCGCGCTGGCCCTTCCCGATCGGGCTGATCAGGTCGATGATCCTGGTGGTGAGCGCGGGCGCGTCGCTCTCCAGCCGGAGCCGGTCCTGCGGGTACAGCGGCACCAGCTTGGAGAACTCCGGCCGGGCCCGGGACTGCTCGGGGTCCAGGCCGTTCACCTTGTCCAGCCGCACCAGCGCGTTGAACTTCTCGCGCCGCTCGCCCTCCCGCGGCTGCCGGACCGCGCCCTCGATCACGTCGCCCTTGCGCAGGCCGTGCTTGCGGACCTGGGACAGCGAGACGTAGACGTCGTTGGCGCCCGGCAGGTAGCCGGTCGTGCGCACGAAGGCGTAGTTGTCGAGCACGTCGAGGATGCCCGCGATCGGGATCAGCACGTCATCCTCGGTGATCACCGGCTCGGAGTCGCCGCCCCGCTCACCACGCCGGCTCCGGTTCCGGTTCCGGTACCGGTCGCGGCCCCGGCGGCCGCCCCGGCCGTCGGAGTCGTCATCGCCCCGGCCGCCCTGGCCGCCGCCCTGGTCATGCCGCTGGCCGTCGCCGTCATTGCCGCGGGCCTGGTCATCACGCCGGCCGTTCCGGCGGCGCCGGTCGCCGCGCTGACCGTCGCCCTGCTGCACGTCGGCCTGCTGGCCGTCCGCCTGCTGGCCGTCCGCCTGCTGGCCGCCCGCCTGCGGGGCGGTCGCCGGCTGCTGCCCGGCGGCGGCTGACGCATCCGGCCCGGCGGGGGCACCTGGCCCGGCTGCCGCGCCCGTGCCAGCCTGCCCGCCAGCGCCCGGCTGCCGGTCAGCCCCGCCGGCCGGA
>DASQSC010000098.1:0-3576 GCA_035642555.1 Streptosporangiaceae bacterium
CGGAGCCGGTCCAGCGCGGCCTCCGGGTCACGCAGGTCAAGCTGCTCGCACTGCTGCGCCAGCGGGAAGAACTCCCCGGACCGGTCGCGTGCCTCGCTCATCCCGTCGGTGTAGAACAGCATCGACTCGCCGGCGTCAAGCTCGACGGTGGTGACATCCGGCACCGTGTCGGCGAGCCCGGACAGACGCAGCGGCAGGCCCGGGCTGGACGGCTCGGCGGGCCGGGGCTGGTGGCCGGGGCTGAGCAGCAGCGGTGCCGGGTGCCCGCGGTTCAGCAGCGAGACCTTCGAGCCATCGGGGCTGACCTGGGCCAGCACCGCGGTGACGAACTCCTCGTCGTCCGCCTGCCGGGCGAGGCTGGCCTCGATACGGTCACCGATAGCCTCCAGCCCGGCCGAGTCCTGCGCCGCCTCCCGGAAAGCGCCCAGCACCGAGGCCGCTCGCTGCACCGCTGCCAGCCCCTTGCCCTGCGCGTCGCCGATGATCAGCCGGGTCCCGTCCAGCCCGGGAATGACCTCGTACAGGTCGCCGCCGATATGCGCGCGGGCGGCGGCCGACAGGTACCGGGCCGCGAATGCCACCGCGCCCGCCCGCGTCGGCACCTCCCTGAGCACGACCTGCTGCGCGACTTCGGCGATCGCCTGCACCTCGGCCAGCTCGGCCTCCCGGCGCTGCCGGGCAACGCCCGCGATCAGCGCCGCCACGGTGATCCCGGCCACGGTCGCGAAGGCGAGTATCACCTCCTGCGGGTTTATCCCCCGCTGCACCACCGCGTCCGCGGCGCACAGGCCCAGCGCCAGCAGCCCGATCAGCGCCGTGTTCCGCACGCTGTGGAAGACCGCGGCGAACGCCGGGCCCAGTGAGAGCAGCGGCATGAACACCAGTTCGGGCCCGGTCAGGGCATCCGCCGCGATCACGGCCCCCATGATCGCCAGCGGCAGCACTGCCAGGAAGACTCGCGCCCCGGAACGGAAAACCGGCCCCTACCTCCCCGTTCGCGCCGCCCCCCGGGGCCGGCGCCCTGTCCTATGGGGAGAGATTTTACCGGCCGGGATGTGATGCTATCGGGGTGCGCTTCGTTTTCAGCCCGCCCGCGCGGTCAGCTGGAGCGGGCCCGCGGGCCGCCCGGTGCCGGACGTGGTCGCGGCCAGCAGCCGGCTGACCGCGGTCTACGAGCCGGTGGTACACAGGTGCCCGCCGGACTCATCGCCGCCCCGCCGGTCCCGCCCCGCCCCGGCTGGACACCATTAGGAAATGTCCCGCTGCTTCTTTCGTTACGTGCGACCGCAATTCTGGCTGCGGCCATTTTTTGAACGTGCAAGTGCAGAAGTTACCCGATTGTAGCCGGCAGGCAACGTCGGGCCGGGCAGCCCTGAAGCCCGTGACTGATCGCCGGGTTCTTAGCAAACCGGCACACGAAAGGCGGCTCGCCTTTATTGAGCGGGTGACAATTTCACGGGTCCGGGGAGCCGCCGCGCCGGGTCCCCCGGGCATGTTCCGTTGCGGCCGGGAGGGTTCCCGGGGGCGCCGCCGCCGAAGGTCAAGGCTTGACGAACTCTTTGCCGTCTGCGCACATTGGGTGCGGGCGGGACTGGCCGCAGAGGCCGGGTCACCGCCGGACCCCCCGCCCGGCGGCCGGGGGCCGTGCCGCGGGGGCGTGCCGCGGGCGCCGCCCCGCGCCAGGCCACCGCGCCGGAAGGACTGAGCCGGGGCGCGGAGGAGTGTTCAATGGCGAGCGCGTTGCACCCCCATCAACCTGACTGGCAGAGCGGCGCCTCCGATCTCGCGGAGCTGATACGGCCGGAGTTACCGAGCCTGGCCGAAGAGATCATCACGCGGATCCGGGGCGCCGTTCCCGAGTACGCGCAACCGCTGGACAGGTCGTTCGGCCACGCACTGCGGACCAGCGTCCGGATGGCCCTGACCACCTTCGTGGATCTCTTGGCCGACCCGGACGCGCCGTCGGCCGACCTCGTCCGGCTGTGCCGCAGGCTCGGCCTGAACGAGGCCAAGAGGGGGCGGAGCCTGGATGCCCTGCAGGCCGCCTACCGGGTGGGCGCCCAGGTCTCATGGCATCGGATCATGGAATTGAACCGCCGCGCCGAGCTGTCATCCCCGGTGGTCGCGGTGCTGGCAGACGCGGTGCTCAACTTCGTCAGCGAGCTTGCCTCCCAGTCGCATCGCGGCTACCTGACCGAGCAGGCCAGCTCGGCCCAGCAGCGGCAGGAATGCCGGCGGCGGCTGCTGGCACTCATCCTGGCGTGCCCGGCCCCTTCCCGCGAGGCGGTGGAGGAACTGGCGGTCCGGGCGGGGTGGACCGTGCCGCCAGCGGTGACGATGATCGCCGTCCAGGCCGGCCCCGGCCTGGCGGATCGCCCGCTCGGCGCGGATATCCTCCGCGAGCTCGACGCCGTCGAGCCGTACCTGCTGGTACCGGGGCCGCTGACCCAGCAGCGGAGCGCAGAGCTGATGTCCGGGCTGGCCGGGTACCCTGCCGCCGCCGGGCTCACCGTGCCGCTGGCCGAGGCCGCCGATTCGCTCCGCTGGGCGCGGCAGGCGCTGGCGCTGGCACGCGCCGGGATCATCGACGGCCCGCTGGCCCGCTGCCAGGACCACCTGGTCACGCTGTGGCTGGTGGCGGACCTGGGGCTGGCTGACAAGCTTGCCCGGCAGGAGCTCGCCGCCCTGGATGGCCTGCCGCCGCAGCGGCGGCGGCACCTGACCGACACGCTGGCAGCCCTGCTGGAGACCCGGGGTTCGGCGGTCCAGGTGGCGGAGCGGCTTGGCGTGCACCCGCAGACCGTGCGATACCGGCTCCGCCAGCTTGAGGAACTGCTGGGGGACAGGTTCACCGACCCCGACGCCCGGTTCGCCATGGAGCTAGCGCTGCGCGCGGCGCGCCTGGGCGATTACGCCGGCCGCCCGGCCGCCCCGGCCGCCCTGGCCGCCCCGGCCGCCGTACGACCGCACGGATTGCCGTCCGGACCCCGGGCGGCCGCCAAGGCCACTGCCGCGGACCTGCCGAAAGCGGTCGGCCTGCTCAGCTGACCTCGGTGAGCGTGCCGTCGCCGACGTCGAACACGAACCCCCGGATCGCGTCCTTATGCGGGAGGAACGGGCTGGCCTTGATCCTGGCTATCGACTGGCGCACGTCCTCGTCCAGGTCGGTGAAGGACTCGGGGGCCCAGGACGGCTTGATCCCGGTCTCGTCCTGAATTGATCGCTTGAACGCGTCGTCGGTGAAGCTCAGCATGCCGCAGTCCGAGTGATGGATGAGGATGATCTCCCGCGTGCCCAGCAGCCGCTGGCTGATGGCGAGCGAGCGTATCGCGTCGTCGGTGATGACCCCGCCCGCGTTCCGGATCACATGCGCCTCCCCGTCGCCGAGGCCCAGCATCGCGTACACGTTGAGCCGGGCATCCATGCAGGCCACCACCGCAACCTCGCGGGACGGCGGGGTCGGCAGCTGGCCGCGGAAGGACTCGGCGTAGCGGGCGTTGTTGGCCAGGTACTCGTCGGTTGCAGACATGCGGGATCCTCCGGGTCAGGGTTTGTCTATCTTTTTGATAGATTATT
>DASQSC010000099.1:0-5813 GCA_035642555.1 Streptosporangiaceae bacterium
GACCGCGTCGATGTCGTACAGCCCGGCATGCCGCTGCAGCGCCCCGAGGGCGCCGTTGCCGAGGTCGACCAGCAGCCGGAAGCCCTCGGCTTCCAGCAGGTAGCACGAGGCCGGGCTGTCCGGGCCGGGAAACGAGCCCGAACATCCGATGATCGTCAGTCGCACGGTGCACCAGGCTAGGGCACAGCGGCGTCAGGCGGGGGCCGCGCCGCGGCGGCTCCCGCGGCCCACCCGGGCGAGCTGCCGGCTCTGCGCGACGAGCTTGCCGGCGGAGTCCCAGACTTCGGATTCCTCGTCGAACCAGCCGCCGCTGACGTGCCGGGCCCGGGCGGCCAGCCGGAGCAGGCCCGGCGCGGGCTCGGCCCGCATGTGCCAGGTCAGCTCGACGGTCGGGGCCCAGCCGAGCGCGCCGAGGCCGAGCACCACCGGCGGCAGCGCGTCCACCGCCAGTGCCAGCAGGTAGGCGTCCGGGTCCCGGTCCTCCCGGAGCCGCAAGTAGCCGCGCATCTCCGGCACCCCGGCCGGGTCGCCGCGCAGCCAGCCCGTGGTCGCGGGATCGAGCCGCAGGTCGACCTGGGCGACGAAGCCGGCGAACCCCATCGACCCGGCCGCCTTGCGGAAGCCAGCGCACTCCGCCAGCGGTGGCAGTTCCGGCGGCTTGCCGGTCCACGACAGCCCGCCCTCGGCCGACGCTCCCAGCGCCCCGGTGGTGACCGTGGCCGCCAGCACGGGCACGTCGTCCTGGATCAGGGTGGCGCGGGCGGTGGCGGCGGTGCCGCCCTGCTTCAGCCAGGTAACCTGCACCTGAGCCGGCTCGGTGCGGGGAACCCGCAGGTAGTGGGCGCTGGTAGCGACCGGGTGCGGGTGCGGCGAGGTGTCCATCACCGCCCGCAGCACCGTCGCCAGCAGCACCCCGCCGTTCACCGCGCCGGTCACGCTGCCGTCGGAGGAGACCATCGCGAACCGCTCGTCCGGCCTGACCTCATACCACCCGTCGGCGGTCGCCTTCGCCGCGGTCGCCTCGTCGAACACGGTCATGCCAGGCCTCCGGCTATGCCCACAGCTGGCCTTCTAGCCTTTCCTCGGCCTCCTCGAGGGTGCCGGCGTAGGCGCCGGTGGACAGGTACTTCCAGCCGCCGTCGGCCACCACGAACGCGATGTCGGCCCGCTCGCCGGCGGCCTGCGACCGGCCGGCCACGGCCAGCGCCGCGTGCAGCGCGCAGCCGGTGGAGATCCCGGCGAAGATCCCTTCCTTGCTGAGCAGCTCCCGGGTCCGGCGCAGCGCATCGGCCGACGACACCGAGAACCGCCCGGTCAGCACCGACTCGTCGTACAGCTCCGGGACGAAGCCCTCATCCACGTTCCGCAGCCCGTATACCAGCTCCCCGTACCTCGGCTCGGCCGCCACGATCTGCACCCCCGGCACGTGCTCGCGCAGGTACCGCCCCACGCCCATGAGCGTGCCCGTGGTGCCGAGCCCGGCCACGAAATGGGTGATGCTGGGCAGGTCGGCCAGCAGCTCCGGGCCGGTGGTCTCGTAGTGGGCGCGGGCGTTCGCCTCGTTGCCGTACTGGTAGAGCATCACCCAGTCGGGATGCTCGGCCGCGATCCGCTTGGCTACCCGGACCGCCTCGTTGGAGCCCCCGGAGGCAGGCGAGTAGATGATCTCCGCGCCGAACATCTGCAGCAGCTGCCTGCGCTCGGCCGAGGTGTTCTCCGGCATCACGCAGATCATGGTGTAACCGCGCAGGTGCGCCATCATCGCCAGCGAGATCCCGGTATTGCCCGAAGTCGGCTCCAGGATGGTGGCGCCGGGCGCGAGCAGCCCCTCCTTCTCGGCCTGCTCGACCATGAAGAACGCGGCCCGGTCCTTGACCGAGCCGGTCGGGTTCCGGTCCTCCAGCTTGGCCCACACCCGCACCTCGGGCGAGGGGGACAGCCTCGGCAGTCCGATCAGCGGGGTTCCGCCGAGCGAGTCGAGCAGGGATTCGTAGCGCATGAGGCCGTGCCGCCCAGGGGCTCAGGTCCTGCCGCCGGCCACCGCCGGCAGGACGGTCACCGTGTCGCCGTCCTTGACCGGCGTCTCCAGCCCGCCGAGGAACCGCACGTCCTCGTCGTTGAGGTAGACGTTGACGAACCGCCGCAGCTCGGCGCCGTCGACCAGCCGGTCGCGCAGCCCGCCGTGCCGGGCGTCCACATCGCTGAGCAGCTCAGCCAGGGTTGAACCACTGCCCTCGACCGCCTTGGCGCCGCCGGTGTAGCTGCGCAAGATGGTCGGGATCCGGAGCTCTATGGCCATGAACGACTCTCCAGGTGTGGCGGGGTCTCAGGGACGGCAGCCGGGCACCCGGGGAATGGTGCCTCACGCAATGCCAACCGGCTGCCGGACGGGATCATTCCGCAGCCGGGACCCGGCCGCCACCGGCTCCGACGGTGCCGCCGCCGGAGCCGGACCCGCCCGCCGCGATGATCTCCACGTCCTCCTCGGTCACGACGCCGTCGATGATCCGGAACGAGCGGAACTCCGCCTGGTCCGGGTCGCGGGTGGACACCAGGACGTAGTGCGCCTCCGGCTCGCTCGCGTACGAGACGTCGGTCCGGGACGGGTACGCGCCGGTGGCGGTGTGGGAGTGGTAGATGACCACCGGCTCCTCATCGCGGTCGTCCATCTCCCGCCACACCCGCAGCTGCTCGAGCGAGTCGAACCGGTAGAAGGTCGGCGACCGCTCGGCGTTGGTCATCGGGATGAACCGCTCCGGACGGTCGCTTCCGGCCGGCCCCGCGATCACCCCGCACGCCTCGTCCGGGTGGTCGGCCCGGGCGTGGGCCACGATCCGCGCCTGCAGCTCTGCGGACAGCGTCAGCATGGATGCGAGGGTATCGGCACCCCGGCGCGCCAGGCCCGCCAGCCCGCCGCGGCGGCTGCTCTCCGGGCGCTCGCCACAGCGGTTACTACAGCGGTCACGACAGCGCTCGCACCAGGCTCTCCTGCAGGTAGGTCAGCCAGTCGTAGAGCCGGAAGTACGGCTGGCGCGGGTCGTCGGCGGCGATGCCGGCCAGCTGGTCCTCGAAGTCCTCGGTGATCCCCAGCCGGACGCCGAGCGCCAGCCGGACGTCGTTCAGCGAGCGCGCCCACACCTGCCCCTGCTCCTCCGACAGCCGGACCCGGCCGCCGCGCTCGGGCAGGGTCCCGAGCACCTGCCGGGCCGCCTCGGCCTTCTCCGAGCGCAGGCCCTCCTCGGTGTAGCGGCGGAAATCTCCGGCCGCCTCCGGGTCGTCGCGGTAGGCGTCCGGCAGCAGCCGGGCCAGCACCGGATCGTCGGGCGGGCTGGCCGGGCCGTCCAGCGCCCCGAGCATCCCGGCCAGGTCGTCCGGGCTGCCCGGCGCCTGGGTGCCGGGCGTCTCGCCGCCCCCGCCCGGCCCCTCGTCACCGGCCGCGGCCGCCGGATCCGGGCCGACCAGCTCGGCAATCTGCGCCACGAGGTCACGCAGCAGCTGGGCCTCGGCAGCGCTGAACCGGGCGGAAACCCCGCCCGAGGTGCTCCGGAAGCCGGCCATCTCCTGTCCAGGGGAGTCCGTCACCGGTCGTGGCTGACCGTCGCCCACAGGCCGTAGCCGTGCAGGACCTGGGCGTCCCGCTCCATGGACTCCCGCGTCCCGGAGGAGACCACCGCCCGGCCCTTGTGGTGGACGTCCAGCATCAGCCGTTCCGCCTTGCGCTTCGGGTAGCCGAAGACCCGCTGGAACACGTAGGTGACGTAGGACATGAGGTTGACCGGGTCGTTCCAGACGATCGTCACCCATGGGGAATCGGCGACGGTATCCTGCCCGGTCTCAGGCCGCTCGATCTCAACTGGTGCCACGCTCACCGGTACTCACCTCCTTTGTCCGTAGTCTTCCATCCATGGCGAGTGAACGGGAAACCAGCGCGGGGGCTTCCCCGGGCCCGGCCGTCCCAGGCCCGGCGGCAGCCCTGCCGACGGGGCTGCTCACCGACCACTACGAGCTAACCATGCTCTCTGCTGCGCTGCGCAGCGGCGCGGCCGGGCGGCGGGCCGTGTTCGAACTGTTCGCCCGGCACCTGCCGCACGGCCGGCGCTACGGGGTGGTGGCCGGCACCGGCCGGCTGCTCGACGCGCTGGAACGGTTCGAGTTCCCCCCGTCCGAGCTGGAGTTCCTGGCGGACACCGGGGTGGTGGACGAGCAGGCCTGCCGCTACCTGGAATCGTTCCGGTTCTCCGGCAACATCTGGGGCTACGCGGAGGGTGACTGCTATTTCCCCGGATCCCCGATCCTGGTGGTGGAGGGCACGTTCGCGGAGGCCGTGGTGCTGGAGACGCTGGCGCTGTCGGTCCTCAACCACGACTGCGCGATCGCCTCGGCGGCCTCCCGGATGGTGACCGCGGCCGGCGGGCGGCCGCTCATCGAGATGGGATCGCGCCGCACCCACGAGCTGGCGGCGGTGGCGAGCGCCCGGGCCGCGTATATCGCCGGCTTCGCCACCACCTCCAACCTGCGGGCGGGGCGCGATTACGGCGTGCCGACCAGCGGTACCGCCGCGCACGCCTTCACGCTGGTTCACGACAGCGAACGGGATGCGTTCGGGGCGCAGCTTGCCGCGCTCGGTAAGGGCACGACCTTGCTGGTGGACACGTTCGACGTGGCCATGGCCGTCCGGACGGCGATCGAGCTGGCCGGGCCCGGGCTGGGGGCGGTCCGGATCGACAGCGGCGACCTGGCGGCGGTCGCCCGCCAGGTGCGGGAACAGCTCGACCAGCTGGGCGCGGGCCGGACCCGGATCGTGCTCACCGGGGACTTGGACGAGCATTCGATCGCCGCCCTGGCCGCCGCTCCGGTGGACGGCTACGGGGTAGGGACCGCGCTGGTCACCGGCTCCGGGGCGGCCACCGCCGCGCTGGTCTACAAGCTGGTGGCCCGGTCGCTGGAGCCGGGCGCTGGCGCGCCGTTGCGGCCGGTGGCCAAGCACTCGGTCGGCAAGCCCAGCCGGGGCGGCCGGAAGTGGGCGCTGCGGCGCCGCGGCAAGGCCGGCACCGCGGTGGCGGAGGTGGTCAGCACCGAGCCGCCCGAGCCCTCGCCCGCCGACCGGGAGCTCCTGGTCCCGCTGGTCCGCCAGGGCGAGATCGTCGGCCGCGAGCCGCTCCAGGCCGTTCGCGACCGCCACCAGGCCGTCCTGGCCGAGCTCCCCCCGCACGCCAGGCAGCTCTCGCGGGGCTACCCGGCGATACCGACCGTCTTCATCCCGAACGGGAGCTAACACCGCGTCCCGTACGGCCCTGGCCTCCGCCCGCAGGCCCCGGCCACCCAGCTAAACCGTTCGGAGCAGAATCGGGGCTGCCGATAACGTGGCGGCCATGCATCCATCGGCGGAGAAGGTCGCTGCCGCGCTGCGCGCGCTCGGGGTCGCCGGGCAGGTGACCGAGCTGGCCGAGGCCGCGCCTACCGCCGCCAGGGCGGCGGCACAGCTCGGCTGCGAGGCCGGGGCCATCGCCAACAGCCTGGTGTTCACTGCGGACGGGACCCCGCTGCTGGTGCTGACCAGCGGCGCCCACCGGGTCGACACCCGCAGGGTGGCCGGGCTGACCGGGGCGGGGACGGTGAAGCGGGCGGACCCGGATTTCGTGCGGGCGGCGACCGAGCAGGTGATCGGCGGGGTGGCGCCGGTCGGGCACCCCGCGCCGCTGCGTACGCTCGTCGACACCTGGCTGGAGAAGTACGACGTGGTGTGGGCGGCGGCCGGGCACGCGCACACGGTGTTCCCCACCTCGTTCGCTGAGCTGGTGCGGATCACCGGC
>DASQSC010000100.1:0-9429 GCA_035642555.1 Streptosporangiaceae bacterium
GGCAGCCCGGCCGAGGCCGCCGGGTTCGGCGAGGTCGTGGTGATCTCGGTGCCCTGGAGCACGCTGCCGCAGGCGCTGGAGCAGGCCGGGCCGCTGGCGGGCAAGATCGTGATCGACACGACCAACCAGTTCGGCGGCCCCCCGCTGCCGCCGGCGGGCCAGACCGCGGCGGCGTTCAACGCCGCCCGGATGCCCGGCGCCCGCTACACCAAGTCGTTCAACACCCTCACGTCCGGCTTCCAGGCCGAGACTGCCGGGCGCAGCGGAGACGAGCGGGTTGTGCAGTGGCTGTGCGGCGATGACACCGGTGCCAAGCAGGTGGTGGCCGGGCTGATCGAGGACGCCGGGTTCGCGCCGGCCGACCTTGGCGGCACGGCCGGATGCGCGGTGATGGAGGCGCCCCGCCGCCCCGGCGCCGTGTACGGGGAGGAGTACCGGGCCGCCGACGCGGCCCCGGTGATCGAGGCTGTCAGGTCCGGGCGCCCGATCCCGCCCGCCCCGAGCTACGACTGACGCCCGCGCCCGGCGCATTGCCCGCTAATAGGGATTGATCGTCGTGGCCGTGCTTGCGCGGCCAGGATGGTCGCTGAGCCGCTGGCAGGTGAGCACTGCCGTCCGCTGGGCTGGTGAGCCCTAGGGTTAGATCGTGCCCCTGCCAGCTGGTGAGGTCCCCTGTGATGGCTGGTGGGATGGCGTGCCGCGAGCACTGATCTATTAGCAGGCTGCCGGGGTCCTCGTGCTCATGTGTCCAGGCAGGGCTGAGGCGGGAGGGTCCGGGTTGATCTTTGCTGGGGTGGATTGGGCGGAGGCCCATCATGACGTGTATTTCCAGGATGAGCAGGGGCGCCGGCTGGCCGGTGGCCGCCTGCCAGAGGGAGTAGAGGGGGTCGCCCGCTTCCACGAGATCGCCGCCGCGCACGCCGCTGAGCCTGGTGAGGTGGTGATCGGGATCGAGACCGACCGGGGCCTATTCGCCGCCGCCCTGGTCGCGGCTGGCTATCAGGTGTTCGCGGTCAACCCGATGTCGGCATCGCGTTACCGGGACCGGCACCGGTCTTCGGGGGCGAAGTCTGATCCCGGCGATGCGAAGGTGCTGGCGGACCTGGTCCGCACCGACCGGCACAACCACCGGCCGGTAGCCGGCGACAGCGATCTGGCTCAGGGGATCCGGGCGCTGGCCCGCGCGCACCAGTCGATGATCTGGGCGCGGCGGCGGCAGGCCAGCCAGCTGCGGTCGGCGCTGCGGGAGTTCTACCCCGCTGCCCTCGCCGCGTTCGATGACTTGACCAGCGGCGATGCGCTTGCCGTGCTGAGGGCGGCGCCGCAACCCGCGCTCGGCGCGGCGCTGTCACCGACCCAGATCACCGCCGCGCTGCGCCGCGGCGGCCGGACCCGCCGCCTGCCCGAGCGCACCGCGGTGATCCAGGCCGCGCTGCGCGCGCCGCAACTGGCGCCCGCCCCGGCCCTCTCAGCCGCCATGGGCACCGCCGTGACCGCCCTCGCCGGGGTGATCGCGGAGATGAACACCCAGATCGCCATGCTTGAGCAGCAGCTCGCGGCGGATTTTGAGCAGCACCCGGACGCCCAGGTGGTCCGTTCCCTGCCAGGACTGGGGACCATCCTGGGCGCCCGGGTGCTCGGCGAGTTCGGCGATGCACCAGGCCGCTACGCCACCGCCAAGTCTCGCAAGAACTACGCCGGCACATCACCTATCACCCGCGCTTCGGGCACCCGCCAGGCCGTCCTGGCCCGCCACGCCCGCAACAAGCGCCTCGCTGATGCGATCTACCTGTGGGCCTTCACCGCCATCACCGCCAGTCCCGGCGCCCGCACCTACTACGACCAGCACCGGGCCGCCGGCGACACCCACCACCAGGCCCTGCGCGCCCTCGGCAACCGCCTGGCCGGCATCCTCCACGGCTGCCTGGCCAGCAACACCCCCTACAGCGAACACATCGCCTGGGCACACCGAGTCAGCCAGCAAACTCCCCGCGCCGCTTGACACCTACAGCCGTGGGATGTCTAACCCGCGGTCGCGCTGGCCAGGCCCCCGGCAACCGGGCCGGGCGCCGCCGCTGTTCGCCTAGGCTGGTCAATCATGCTGCTGCTCGCGTTCGACACCGCGACCCCCGCGGTCACCGTGGCCCTGTGGGGGGACGGCGGGGCGCTGGCCGAGCAGGCCGTGGTGGATTCCCGGCGCCCGGGCGAGCTGCTGGCCTCGCTGATCGCGAAGGTGCTGGCCGGCGCGGGCGCGGACGTCCGGGACCTGACCGGCGTCGTGGCCGGGGCCGGGCCCGGGCCTTACACCGGGCTGCGGGCCGGGCTGGTGACGGCCCGGGTGCTCGGCAGCACGCTGGGGGTTCCCGCCTACGGCGTGTGCACGCTCGACGTGATCGCCGCGGACGCGGTCGCCGGGGTGGCCGGGGAGTTCCTGGTCGCCACCGACGCGCGGCGGCGGGAGGTGTACTGGGCCCGGTACTCGGCCGCGGGGCGGCTGGCTGGCCCGGCGGTGGGCAGCCCGGCCGGGCTCGGCGCTGACCTCCCGGTCGCCGGCGAGGGCGGCTGGCTGTACCCCGGCCAGCTGGGCCAGCCGGTCCCGCCCCGCTACCCGGCAGCGGCCACGCTGGCGAGCCTCGCCGCGCGGCGGATAGCCGCTGGCGACCCGCTGCCTCCGCCGGAGCCGCTGTACCTGCGGCGGCCGGATGCCCGGGTCCCGGGCCCGCCGAAGCGGGTGACGCCGTCGTGAGCCTGGCGCTGCGGGCCATGACCACGGCCGACCTGCCTGCCGTGGCGGGCCTCGAGACCGAGCTGTTCGGCGACGAGGCGTGGTCGCTGGAGACCCTGCTGGCCGAGCTGACTGAGCTGCCCGGCCGCTTCTACCTGGTGGCGCACGATGCCGGGACCGTCATCGGCTACGCCGGGCTGCTGGTGCCGGGCGGGGACCAGGCGGATGTGCTGACCATCGGGGTGGCCAGGCGCCGCTGGGGCGAGGGGATCGGCAGCATGCTGCTCGAGGCGCTGCTGTCGGAGGCGGTCCTGCGCGGCTGCCGGGAAGTGTTCCTCGAGGTCAGGGTGGACAACAAGCGGGCGCAGCGGCTCTACCGGCGGCGCGGCTTCAGCGAGGTCGGCCTCCGGCGGGGCTACTACCAGCCGTCCGGCGCTGACGCCCTGGTGATGCGGCTGGAAACCGGGCCGCCGGCCGGCCGCGGGCGGGGTCGCACGGCCCGGGAGGCCGCGCTGTGACCGGGCGAGCCGGGCCCGGTCAGGGAGCCGGAGCCTGGGTGGCCTGGCCGTGCTGACCGGGGCCGGGCCGCTGGTGCTCGGCATCGAGACCTCCTGCGACGAGACCGGTGCCGGGCTGGTCCGCGGGCAGGAACTGCTGGCCGACGAGGTGGCTTCCAGCGTGGCCGAGCACGCCCGGTTCGGCGGGGTCGTGCCGGAGGTCGCCAGCCGGGCGCACCTGGAGGCGCTGGTCCCGACCGTGGACCGGGCGCTGGCCGCGGCCGGGGTGCGGGCGGCCGAGGTGGACGCGATCGCGGTGACCAGCGGGCCGGGGCTGGCGGGGGCGCTGCTGGTCGGCGTGTGCGCCGCCAAGGCGTACGCGCTGGCGCTGGGCAAGCCGCTCTACGCGGTCAACCATCTCGCCGCGCATATCGCGGTGGACCAGCTCGAGCACGGCCCGCTGCCGCAGCCCGCGGTGGCGCTGCTGGTGTCGGGCGGGCATTCGTCGCTGCTGCTGGTCAGCGACCTGACAACGGAGGTGCGGCCGCTCGGCGGCACGGTCGACGACGCCGCGGGCGAAGCCTACGACAAGGTGGCCCGGGTGCTCGGGCTGCCGTTCCCGGGCGGCCCGCCGATCGACGCCGAGGCCGCCAGCGGAGACGCGGCCGCGATCAGTTTCCCGCGCGGGAAGTACCGGGACGGCACGGCGGACTTCTCGTTCTCGGGACTGAAGACCGCGGTGGCGCGGTGGGTCGAGGCCCGGCAGGCGGCCGGGCTGCCGGTGCCGGTGGCGGACGTGGCGGCCTCGTTCCAGGAGGCGGTGGCGGACGTGCTGACCCGCAAGGCCATCGACGCCTGCCGCGACCATGATGTCGGTGACCTGCTCATCGGCGGCGGCGTGGCCGCCAACTCCCGGCTCCGGGCGCTCGCTGCGCAGCGGTGCGAGGACGCCGGGATCCGGCTGCGGGTACCACGGCCGCGGCTGTGCACGGACAACGGCGCCATGGTCGCGGCGCTGGGCGCCGAGCTGGCCGCCCGGGGCGCGCCCGCCTCGCCGCTGGACGCGCAGGCCGACTCGTCGCTCCCGGTCACCAGCGTCCTGGCGGGCTGAGAGCACGGGCTGAGCGCGGGGGCGGTCGTTAGCCGGGCACCCGGACCGCCCGCGTCACGCAGGTCACCAGCGGCAGCCGGAACGAGCCGGACGCGGTTTCCGGCCGCGAGGCCAGGTACGCCCGGACCGTGGCGAGCACCCGGTCCCGTTCGGCGGGCTCCATCAGCAGCACCGCCGAGTGGGTGGCGATGGTGGCCACCAGCGAGTCGGCGGTGCGCACCTGCCAGTGCTCGAACTCGCCGCGCTGAGGCGGGCTGAACAGCCTCACGCCCGGCACCGCGCCAGCGCCGCCCGGGCCGAGCCACACCGAGATGGCGTCACCGGCCCGGGCCCGCCACCGGCTGAGCGGGACGCTCGCCAGCCCGGCAGCGGCCTCGGCCAGGCCAGCGACCCAGCCGACCCGGTCATCGTCGGTGTTCCACAGCCCGGCCAGGACCCCGCCGGGCGTGAGCACCCGGGCGATCTCCGGGATCGCCCGGGGCAGGTCGAACCAGTGCGCCGCCTGGCCGGCCAGCACCGCGTCCGCCCAGCCGTCCGGCAGCGGGATGTCCTCCGCCCGGCCCGCCACCGCCCGCACCCCTGGCACCGCCCGCCGCAGCTCCGCGAGCATCGCCGGGTCCGGCTCCACCGCCACCACCTCGGCGGTGAGGGCGGCCAGCGGGCGGGTCAGCTTGCCGGTCCCGGCGCCGAGATCGACGACCCGGAGCTGGCCGGCGCCGGCGGCCGGCGCCAGCGCCCACGCCAGCGCCGCGCCCGGGTAGTCGGGACGGTGCTCCGCGTAGGCCGCCGCGCTGGCCCCGAACGAGTATCCGTGCCGCTGGCGGTCCTGGGCGGCCGGGTCGTCTTCGGTGGCGGGCACGGCCATACCCTAACCTCGCGGCCGCATGCCCTAGGTCAGGCGGCGGGCAGGGCGCAGGCGTGCCGGGCACCGCGGGCGAGGGGGCTCGCGGCGACCCCGTACGGCGGGGCGGCTGGCGGCGACGCGCGCCTCCCTGAGTTGACTAGGCCGCGGCGCGGCGATACTGTTCGGAACTGGCACTCGCTACGGTAGAGTGCTAATGCGACGAGGCTGGTCTGGCACCCGCGACGACAGACAGCCGCGGTCGCCCTCTCTAGTAACTGCCACCTTTCCGGAGGGGGAGGTCAGATCGTGACGACCGCTACCAAGGTTGTTCTCAAGCCACTCGAAGACCGCATCGTGGTCCGCACGCTCGAGGCGGAGCAGACCACGGCGTCCGGCCTCGTAATCCCGGACACGGCCAAGGAGAAGCCGCAGGAGGGCGAGGTCCTCGCTGTTGGCCCTGGCCGGTTCGACGACGCTGGCGCCAAGCGCATCCCGATGGATGTCAAGGTCGGAGATGTGGTCCTGTACAGCAAGTACGGCGGCACCGAGGTGAAGTACCACGGCGAGGAGTACCTGGTGCTTTCAGCTCGCGACGTGCTCGCCATCGTCGACAAGTAATCCGGCGGAGCAAGGCGGCGGCCCGCCACGGGCGCCTGGGTCCGGGTAGCACCCGCTCCCGCCGCACTCGCTGCGCTCGTGTCAGCCGCCGGGCTGGCGCTGACCGCCCCGGGCGCCGTCACGGCGCCCGGGGCGGTGCGCTGACCCGGTGCCGCGGCCGGGCATGCCCTAACCCGCCCACGAACTGATTCAGGGGTTGTCAATGGCCAAGATGCTGGAGTTCGACGAGGATGCCCGCCGCGCGCTGGAGCGCGGCGTGAACCGTCTCGCGGACGCCGTCAAGGTGACGCTCGGCCCGCGGGGCCGCAACGTCGTCATCGACAAGAAGTGGGGGGCCCCGACCATCACCAACGACGGGGTCACCGTCGCGCGTGAGATCGAGCTGGAAGACCGGTACGAGAACCTCGGCGCGCAGCTCGCCAAGGAGGCCGCCACCAAGACCAACGACGTCGCTGGCGACGGCACCACCACGGCGACGGTGCTCGCGCAGGCGATGGTCCGGGAGGGCCGCAAAGCGGTGACCGCAGGCGCCAACCCGATGCAGCTGAAGCGCGGCATCGACGCGGCCGCCGCGGCGGTGTCGGAGTGGCTGGCCGCGGCCGCCCGCGACGTGGAGCAGCAGGACGAGATCGCGCACGTGGCGACCGTGTCCGCGCAGGACCGCCAGATCGGCGAGGTCATCGCGGAGGCGTTCGACAAGGTCGGCAAGGACGGCGTCATCACCGTCGAAGAGTCGCCGGTGATGGGGCTGGAGCTGGAGTTCACGGAGGGCATGCAGTTCGACAAGGGCTACGTGTCCCCGTACTTCGTCACCGACCAGGAGCGCATGGAGGCGGTGCTGGACGACGCCTACGTGCTGCTGCACGGCGGCAAGATCTCCGCGATGACCGACTTCCTGCCGATGCTGGAGAAGATCGTCGAGGCCAAAAAGCCGCTGCTGGTCATCGCCGAGGACGTGGAGGGCGAGGCGCTGGCCACGCTGGTGGTCAACAAGATCCGCGGGCTGCTGACGGCGGTCGCGGTCAAGGCGCCGGGCTTCGGCGAGCGGCGCAAGGCGATGCTCGCCGACATGGGCATCCTCACCGGCGGCGAGGTGGTCAGTGAGGAGCTCGGGCTCACGCTGGAGTCGATGGACGTCGCGCAGCTGGGCCAGGCCCGCCGGATCGTGGTGACCAAGGACACCGCCACGATCGTGGACGGCGCCGGTGACAAGGAGGCCATCGACGACCGGATCCGGCAGCTTCGCCGGGAGATCGAGGAGACCGACTCCGACTGGGACCAGGAGAAGCTGCAGGAGCGGATGGCCAAGCTGTCCGGCGGGGTGTGCGTGCTGCGGGTCGGCGCGGCCACCGAGGTGGAGCTCAAGGAAAAGAAGCACCGGCTGGAAGACGCCATCTCCGCCACCCGCGCGGCCATCGAGGAAGGCATCATCCCCGGCGGCGGCAGCGCGCTGGTGCAGTCGGCGGTCTCGCTCGACAAGCTCGGCCTGACCGGGGACGAGGGCATCGGCGTGCAGGTGGTGCGACGGGCACTGGATGCCCCGTGCCGCTGGATCGCTGAGAACGCGGGCGCCGAGGGCTTCGTGGTGGTCGACAAGGTGCGCGGGCTCGAACACGGCCACGGCTTCGACGCTGCCGTCGGCGAGTACGCGGACCTGATGGAGCGCGGGATCATCGACCCGGTGAAGGTCACCCGCTCGGCGGTGCAGAATGCGGCATCCATCGCCGGCATGCTGCTGACCACCGAAACGCTCGTGGTGGACAAGCCAGAGGAAGAGGAGCAAGCGGAACAGCAGGGTCACGGTCACTCACATGGTCACGGCCACGTCCATTAACCATTAACCGCGCCGCTCCGGCCGCCTGAATTACAGCGAGTAATCGTATGATTACTCGCTGTAATTTATCTACCGGGCGTGGCGGGGCGGAACATTAACGTGACCTTTCTGTAGCCTGCCCCGAGGGGAGTTACTCCCCTTTCCCTGGGCATCATCCAGTCGTGGCGGAGGACGCCGCAGCGGCGAGGGGAGGCTCAGCGTGCCAGTACTCGGGGGGACCTGGGGGGATCCCTGCCCCAGGGGGAGAGAGCCGGGACGGACGGACCTGACCAGATGGTCATGACACAGGGGGATATCAGCCAGCGCGCGCGCAGCGAGCCCGGGCCGGGGCCTGGCCGCGGGCCGGAGGTCCTGCTGGCCGGCGCCGATGAGCCCCGGCTCGGCGACCTCACCATGCTGGCTGCTCGCGGGCACCAGGCCGCCATCGAGTCGCTGCTCGAGCGAATCCGCCCGATGGTGGTCCGGTACTGCCGGGCAAGGCTGGGGCGAATCACCGGCCATTACCACGTCGCGGACGATGTGGCGCAGGAGGTGTGCATCGCGGTCCTTTCCGCGCTTCCGCGGTATCAGGACATCGGGCGGCCGTTCGCGTCCTTTGTCTTCGGCATTGCCGCGCACAAGGTGGCCGATGCGTTGCGGAACGCGGCCCGGCTGGCGGTGCCCACCGACGACCTGCCCGACGGACCGGACGAGCGGCCGGGCCCGGAAGAAACCGTGGTGTCCTTCCTGGAAGCGCAGCGAGCCTGGGCATTGCTCGCAAGGCTGCCAGGCAACCTCCGTGAACTGCTGATACTACGAGTTGTGACGGGACTGACGGCCGAGGAGACGGGTAATGTACTCGGCATGTCAGCAGGAGCGGTTCGCGTCGCGCAGCACCGGGCACTGGCCCGGCTCCGCACGCTCGCGATCGAGGAGTCGATCGCTTGACCGGGATGCGCCGACGATCCGTGCCCGGCGCGTCACCCGGCACGAGTGGCGCGCGCCCGGGCGCTCACCGGGCCGCGCGCGGTGGTGCGAGCGGGCCCGCCGCTGACCTCGGATCGATCAGGCACACCGACACCCTGCTGGACCTGCTGGCAGCGCGGCGGCTGGGCTGGTCGTCCGCCCGCCGTGACCCCGCCGTCACGGTGCTTCGCGCCCTGACCGCCGACGTGGATGCTCAGGCCGCGACCGCCGGCGCCGCGCCAGGGATTGCCGCGCCAGGTACTGCCCCGGGCACGGCCCCGCGCGGCCGGGCCGGCTGGGCGCGCCCGGTGACATCTGCCGCCGTGATCGCGGGCTCGCTGGCCGCGCTGATGCTGGCGGCGGTGGCCAGCATCACCGGGCTGATGGCGGCCGGCATGATCGTGCGCCTGGTCCGGCTGGGTGCGGCGCTGCCCGACGGCAGCGGGGGATGCGCCGGGGCGCCGAGGCACGGGCCCGGGCGCCGGGAGCTGCACCGCTGACAATGGCGGGGTGACCGACATTGACCCGGCCCGGTTCGAGGAGATGGTCGCCGACGCCCTGGACGCGCTGCCGGAAGAGTTCGGGCGGCTCATGAGCAACGTGGCCGTGACCGTGGAGCACGGCCAGGGCCCGCCCGGCCTGCTGGGCCTGTACCGGGGAATCCCGCTCACCGAGCGCACCACGAGTTACGCGGGCGTGCTGCCCGACCGCATCACGCTCTACCGGCAGGCGATCTGCGCCGTCAGCCAGAGCGAGGACGAGGTGCGGTGCCAGGTGCGGCGCACGGTCATCCACGAGGTCGCCCACCACTTCGGCATCAGCGACGAACGGCTGCGGGAGCTCGGCTGGTGACAG
>DASQSC010000101.1:0-12508 GCA_035642555.1 Streptosporangiaceae bacterium
GCCACCTGGTGCGGCGCCGCCGCCTCCGGGCAGCCGCTGCCGGGCACGGCCATGTTCGGCTTCAGCACCACCCCGGCCAGGTCCGCGCCGTATTCCTGCAGCTCGCTCATGACCTCAAGCAGGACCAGCGCGGTAACGGTCTCGCACTGCGCCAGCGAGTGGGGGCCGTCCATCAGCACCTCGGGCTCCACCACCGGGACCAGGCCCTCCTGCTGGCAGGCGGCCGCGTACCGGCCCAGCGCCTGCGCGTTGGCCCGGACCGCGGCGCGAGAGGGCCGCCCATCGCCGATCCGCAGCACCGCCCGCCACTTGGCGAACGCCGCGCCCAGTTCCGCGTACCCGGCCAGCCGCGGCGCCAGCCCGTCCAGGCCCTCGGTGACGGTCTCGCCCGGGGCGCCGGGCAGCGGCTTGGCGCCCGCGTCCACCTTGATCCCGGTGAGCAGGCCAAGACCGGCGAGCGCGACCGGGAACGGGCGCCCGTCGCCGAGCCGCTGCCGGAGCGTCTCGTCGCACAGGATCACGCCGCTGATCGCGCTCGCCAGGCCGGGGGCCGTGACCAGCAGCTCGCGGTAGGCGCGCCGGTTTTCCCTGGTCGGCGCCACCCCGGCCGACGTGAGCCGCGCCGACATGGTGCCGATGCTCTCGTCCGCGGCCAGGATGCCCTTGCCCGGCGCCACCAGGGCCGCCGCGGTACCCGCCAGATCTGCCATGGGCCCAGTACTAGCCGCCCCGGCCCGGCCGCCGCATCCCCCGGTAGCGGCGGAACCAAGGGTGAACGTGCCTACCCGGCGGCGATTCACCCCCGGTCCTCCCCGGCGGGGGGATGCCGCCCGCCGGGCACGTTCCTAGGGTGGCCGGAGATGGCGGCGGGCCGGTGTGCGAAGGCGAGGGGTTGACCATGCCCGACAAGCTCATGCGGCTGCGCCGTAATGAGCCGGCCGGGGGGCGGCGGCCGGTCATGCTGGCGATCGCCGGCGACAGCGCAGCCGGGAAGACCACCCTCACCCGCGGCATCGCCGCGGCGCTCGGTGCTGACCGGGCCACCGCGCTGTGCGTGGACGACTACCACCGCTACGACCGGGCCGAGCGCAAGAACGTCCCGTTCACCGTGCTCAACCCGGACTGCAACTACGTCGGCATCATGGAGCAGCACCTGCAGCTGCTGGCCATGGGGCGGCCGATCCTCAAGCCGGTCTACGACCACGCCACCGGCGAGCTGGTCAGGCCGGTGCTGGTGGAGCCGCGGGAGGTCGTGATCGTCGAGGGCCTGCTGCCGCTGCACACCAAGCTGGCCCGGGCCTGCTTCGACATCACCGTCTACCTCGATCCGCCGGAGGACATCCGGCGGGAGTGGAAGCTGCGCCGCGACTGCGCCGAGCGCGGCTACACCCGCGAGCAGGTGCTGGCCGAGCTGGCGCGCCGGGAACCGGAGTCGGCCGCCTACATCCGGCCGCAGCGGGCCTGGGCCGACATCGCCATCCGGTTCGCGCCCGTGGCCGGCCGCGCCGACCAGCCGGGCACGCCGCTGTCAGCGGAGATACTGCTCCGGCCCACCGTCAGCCACCCCGAGCTGGCGCACGTGCTGAGCGACGACGACCGGCGGACGGTCCACCTCAAGCTGATCCGCGACGGCGACGGCCGACCGGTGGACGCGCTGCACGTGCACGGCTACGCGCCGCGCGAGGACAGCCGGATCGTGGAGAAGGCCATCTGGGAGCAGCTCTCGTTCGAGCATGACCAGGCCCTCCCGGAATCGCTCGGCCAGTACGCGCCGGGCAGGCGGAGCGAGGCGCTCGCCATCGCGCAGCTGCTGCTGCTGTGGCATCTGCTCGAGGCCCGGGTAGCGTTCGATCATGCAGGGTAACCACGCCGGGCCGCTGCGGCTGGTGATCATCGATGATCACCAGATGGTGATCGACGGCCTGAAGGCGATGCTCCAGGGCTACCGCGACCAGGCCGCGATAGTGGGGGAGTGCAGCGAGTCACGGCAGGCGGTGCAGCTCGTGACCGAGCTGAAGCCGGACGCCGTGCTGCTCGACATCAGGCTGCGCGGCGCGTCCGGGCTGGACCTGTGCCGGGAGCTGCTGGCAGCCTCGCCGGACACCAAGGTCGTGTTCCTGACCGTCTACGACGACGAGCAGTACCTGTACCAGGCGCTGCGGGTGGGGGCTGCCGGGTTCCTGCTGAAGCGGATCCGCGGCGGCGAGCTGGTCGACTACCTGACCCGCATCTGTGACGGCGAGGTGCTCATCGACCCGACGCTGGCCGGCCGGGTGGCGCTGTCCGCCGCCCGGCTGCACAGCGGGGAGTTCTGGCCCGGCGCCCACCTCGGGCTCACCCAGCGCGAGAGTGAGGTGCTCTCGCTGCAGGTGGCGGGCCTGTCCAACCGGGCAATCGCGGCCCGGCTGGTGGTGAGCGAGGAGACCGTCAAGACCCACTCCCGCGGCATCTACCGCAAGCTCGGGGTCGCCGACCGGGCCGGGGCGGTGGCCGCGGCGCTGCGCGAGGGCGTGTTCCATTGACCAGGGCGCGGCTGACCGGCGGCGACGCGGAACGCGAGGCGGAACTGCTGTCGCGGGTCATCGACACCATCTCGGCCGGCCTCGACCTGGACCGGATGCTGCAGGGGGTGACCCGCCTGGTCACCGAGACCACCGCGACCGACGTGTGCTTCCTGCACCTGCTCGACGAGCGGGGGCGGACGCTGCAGCTGCGGGGGGCCACCCCGCCGTTCGACGACCTGGTCGGGAAGATCGAGCTGGCGGTGGGGGAGGGAGTGTCCGGCTGGGTGGCCGATCACGGCGAGCCCGCGGTGATCGTCGGCGACAAGACGGCCGACCCGCGGTACCGGTACATCCCGGCGCTGCGCGGCGAGGAGTACACCTCCATGGTGTCGGTGCCGGTGGTCACCCCGCTCGGGCACCTGATCGGGGTGCTCAACGTGCACACCCGGCTGCGGCGGGAGTTCAGCCCCGCCGACGTGGACCTGCTGCGGTCGGTGGCGGGGCTGGTGGCGGGCGCGATCGAGAACGCCCGGCTGCATCAGCGGCTGGCCGAACGGGAGGAAGCGCTGGAACGGTTCGCCGAGCGGACGGTCGAGTGGCAGGAGCATGAGAGCCGGCGGCTGGCCGGCGAGATCCACGACGGGATCAGCCAGCGGATCGTGAGCCTGTTCTTCCACCTGTCGGCGGCCGCCGACGCGATCGGCCACGCCCCGGACGTCGCCGCCGAGCAGGTCGCGCGGGCGCAGGAACTCGCGTCGGCGGCGCTGGAGGAGACCCGGCTGGCGATCGCGGGCCTGCGGCCCCCGGTGCTCGACGACCTCGGCCTGGCCGCCAGCCTGGAAAGCCTGGGCCACTCGTTCCCGCAGTTCGACGTGCAGGTGGAGGCCTCAGGGCAGCGGATGGCCGAGCACGTCGAGACCGCGGTCTACCGGACCGCGCAGGAGGCGCTGCAGAACGCCGCCAAGCACTCCGGGGCCGCCAGCGTGCGGCTCCGGCTGTCGGCGCACGCGACCCGGGTGGTGCTGGAGGTCACCGACGACGGCTCCGGCTTCGACGTCCGGGTCCCGGCCGCTGGCGGGCCGGCGCCCGGGCCGGGGGCCGCGCTACCGGGTACAGCCACCGGGTTCGGGCTGTCGGGCATGCGGGAGCGGGCCGAGCTGCTCGGCGGCCGGCTGGAACTGATCAGCGCGCCCGGCCGAGGCACCACCGTCCGGCTGGTCGTCCCGCTCAGCCCGGACCCGTGAACACCCGGCTCGCGCGCACGTCGCCCGCGGTGATCCCGACCAGGTCGTCCCGGCCGATCCTGCCGCCGCCCGCGACCAGCCGCCGGGCCTGGCGCAGCCGGAGCCGGTCGATCGCGTTCCGGATGCTGCGGGCGTTGGCGAACCGCGGCTGGCGCATCCGCAGCCGCACGTACTCCTCGAACGCGGTCCGGGCGGCAGCGTCCAGCCGGTAGTGCTCCCGCTCCAGCATCAGGTCCGCGATCTGCAGCAGCTCCCCGGCGGTGAAGTCAGGAAAGTCGAGGTGGTGCGCGATCCGCGACGCCATGCCCGGGTTGGACCGGAAGAACATGTCCATCCGGTCCGCGTACCCGGCGAGGATCACCACCAGGTCCTCCCGGTGGGCCTCCATGAACTGCAGCAGGATCTCGATGGCCTCCTGCCCGTAGTCCCGCTCGTTCTCCGGCCGGTACAGGTAGTAGGCCTCGTCGATCAGCAGCACCCCGCCCATGGCGCGCTTCAGCACCTCCTTGGTCTTGGGCGCGGTGTGCCCGACGTACTGCCCGACCAGGTCGTCCCTGGTCACGCTGACCAGCTGGCCCCGGCGCAGGTAGCCGAGCTCGCGCAGCAGCTCGCCCATGCGCATGGCGACCGTCGTCTTGCCGGTTCCCGGGCTGCCGGTGAAGCACATGTGCAGGCTGGGCCGGGTGGAGGCGAGGCCGTAGCGCTGCCGCAGCTGGTCGATGAGCAGCAGCGCGGCGATCTCCCGCACCCGGGTCTTGACCGGGGCCAGGCCGATGAACTCGGCGTCGAGCCGGTCGAGCAGTTCCGAGATCCGCCGGGCCTGCTGCTCGGCGCCGAGTTCCACGGTCGCGCCGGCCGCCAGCGGCGCTGGCGCCGCCGCGGCTTCTCCAGCGGCATCCCTCTCGGCTTGCGCAGCGGAGTCCGGCGCGGCTTCGGCCGCGGCAGCCCCGTTCGCCCCCGGCCGGGGCATCGAGAACCCCCTGGCGGCGGGCCCGTCCTGACCGCTCAGTGCTGGCTCGGGGCCCCCGCTCACGCTGAGGCAGGCGGTCCGCTGGCGGACGGGCGGTCGCCAGCCGCCATCCCGTTCGGAATGATCGGGCGGTACCGTTCCCCGGCCGGCCGGCCGGCCGCGTACGGGTGGAGCGAATAGCGGATCCGGCGGTCAGCGCTCTCCTGCCGGTCCAGCCGGAACCCGGGCTCGTGCGCGGGCCGGTTCACGATGAAGCTGAGCGCGGTTGTCTGCCGGCCCAGGCTCGCGTCGTAGGCGGAGACCCGCACGTAGTGATCCGGGTAAGCGGCCCGGCAGCCGCTCACCTCGTGCATGGCGGCGGACGGGTCCTCGATGCCGAACATGGGCAGGCCCCACATCTCCCACAGCACGTTGCGGGGGTGCGGGTCGTCGGTGAACTCCACTGCCACCGCCCAGCCCTGGCTGATCGCGTACCCGATCTGCGCCCGGATCTCATCGTCGGTGAGGTCGGGCAGGTAGGAGAACGTGCCCTGGGTGATCCGCATCCTGCGCTCCTAGACCGTCGGGGTGGCGACGACGTCGGGGGTGTCGGTGGACTCGTAACTGAAGGTGACATCGCCCCAGGTATCCAGGGCCATCGCCAGCGGCTGGCAGTGCCTGGCCGCGTCGCGGAGGATCTGCTCGCCCTCGGTTGCGTAGTCGCGGCCTTCGTTGCGGGCCTTGATCATGGCCTCGGTCGCGACCCGGTTCGCGGTGGCGCCGGCCGCGATCCCCATCGGGTGGCCGATGGTGCCGCCGCCGAACTGCAGCACCACGTCCTCGCCCAGGTAGTCCAGCAGCTGGTGCATCTGCCCGGCGTGGATGCCGCCGGAGGCGACCGGCATGGTGCCCGGCATCGACCCCCAGTCCTGGTCGAAGTAGATGCCCTGGGCGAGGTTGCGGGGGACGAACGAGTCCCGCAGCGTGTCGTAGTAGCCGCGGACGTTCGCCGGATCGCCCTCCAGCTTGCCGACCACGGTCCCGGCGTGGACGTGGTCCACCCCCATCAGCCGGCACCACTTGGCGATCACCCGGAAGCTGACGCCGTGGGTCTTCTGCCGGGTGTAGGTGCTGTGACCGGCCCGGTGCAGGTGCAGCAGCACCCCGTTGCGGCGGGCCCACCGGGCCATCGAGTGGATCGCCGTGTACCCGATCGTCAGGTCGATCATGACGACGATGCTGCCGAGGTCCCTGGCGAACTCGGCCCGCTCGTACATTTCCTCCATGCTGGCGGCGGTCACGTTGAGGTAGTGCCCCTTGACCTCGCCGGTGCGCTCGGCCGCCCGGTTCACGGCTTCCATCGTGAACAGGAAACGGTCCCGCCAGCGCATGAAGGGCTGCGAGTTGATGTTCTCGTCGTCCTTGGTGAAGTCAAGACCGCCCCGCAGCGCCTCGTACACGACCCGGCCGTAGTTGCGGGCCGACAGGCCGAGCTTGGGCTTGGTGGTGGCGCCGAGCAGCGGGCGGCCGTACTTGTTCAGGTACTCGCGCTCCATCACGATGCCGTGCGGCGGTCCCTGGAAGGTCTTCACGTAGCTCAGCGGGATCCGCATGTCCTCGAGGCGGAGGGCTTTGAGCGCCTTGAACCCGAACACGTTGCCGATGATCGAGGAGGTCAGGTTGGGGATCGAGCCTTCCTCGAACAGGTCGATGTCATAGGCGATCGAGGCGATGTACTCGCCGTCGCGGCCCGGCACCGGTTCTACCCGGTAGCACTTGGCCTGATAGTGGTCGTAGGTGGTGAGCCGGTCGGTCCAGACCACGGTCCAGGTGGCGGTGGAGGACTCGCCGGCCACCGCCGCGCCCGCCTCCTCCGGCGGCACCCCGGACTGCGGCGTGACCCGGAAAGCGGCCAGCAGGTCGGTGTCCTTTGGCTGGTAGTCGGGCTGGTAGTAGCCCATCTGGGCGTACGGGATGACCCCCGCGCTCCAGCGCTCCTGCTCGGCTGTCATGATCCCCACCCTGGCAGCCGAGCGTGCACCTGTCTATTGAGAGTTTCCCGCTAACTCATAACCGAATATCGAACGGTCGCCCTCCTCGCCGGCGGTCCTGCCGCCAGGTTTCCTTGATCGTGGGGGATCGGCCGGGTGCCGGCCCTCCTGATCACCCACGATCACTGGAAGTCAGCCGGGCGGCGGGGGGAGGAAGCCGCCCGTTTCCAGCACGTAGCCCGCCAGCAGGGCCGCGGTGGCGGGCAGCGGGCCGGGATGGGACACCAGGTACCAGTCGCGGTGCAACGGGGTGCCCGGCACATCGAGCGCCGCCAGCCGCCCGGAATCAAGTTCCGCCGCCACCGCGTCGCGGGAGGTGAGGGTGACGCCCAGCCCCACCCGCGCCGACTCCCTGATAGCCCCGTTCGAGCCCACCAGCAGCGTCGGCGGCGCGATGTCCAGGCCGGCCAGCAGCGCCCGGGTGCTGGCCCGGGTGCCAGAACCGGGCTCGCGCAGCAGCCAGGTCTGCCGGGCCAGCCACGGCAGCAGGCCGGCCCCGGCCGCCTCCCGTGCCAGCGCCGGCGCCGCGACCACTACCAGCTCATGCGGGCGAACGGCCCGCACCGTCACGTCCCAGCCGGGCTCGGGCCGGCCGGTGAGCACCAGGTCGGCCTGGTGCCGGTCGAGCAGGGACCGGACCCGGTCCCGGTTCCCGGCCTCGAGCCGGATCCCAGCCTGCGGGTGCTCCCGGCGGAAGCCGCCCAGCAGGCCGGGCATGATCTGCTCGGCCGCGGTGGTCACGGCGGCGATGCGCAGCTCGCCCCGCTCGGGGTCGGCGGCCGCGGCCGCGGCCACTCCCGCCTCATCCAGCAGCCCCAGGATGCGGCGCACGTACCCGGCGTAGGACTCGCCCGCGCTGGTGAGCCTGAGCCCCCGGCCGTCCGGAGCGAGCAGCGCCACCCCGAGCGACTTCTGCAGCGCGGCGAGCGAGGCGGAGACGGCCGCCTGCGTCACCACCAGTTGGGCCGCCGCCGCCCGGACCGATCCGGTGTCGGCCACCGCCAGGAACGTGCGCAGCTGGTTCAGCGTCATCGTGGGATAGCTAAAACTGAACTAATGAGTTTGTCGAGTCCATCTAAGCGATGCCTAGATTATCGTGAGCGCACCGGGTTCCGGCGCGGTGCCGGAGGGGGCAGTGCCGGAGGGGGCAGTGCCGGAGTGGCGGAGAGGGCAGCGCCGGAGAGGGGAGAGCGGGTGGCGAAGGCCGGGCGGCCGCCTGGGCGGTGGGTCGAGGTGGCACCGGAACGGTTTCCCGGCTGGGCCGGCTCGTTCGCTGACCGGCACGGGGAGCTGACAGCCGAGCCCGGCCCCGAGGAGCTCGTGCTGCGCGCAGCCGACGGGGCGGTGGCCGAGTGCCATGTGCCGTTCCCGCCGATGCCGGTGCCGTCTGGCGGGGACCCGGCGGCACTCGCCACGGCGGCCGCCGCGCACGCGGCGGCCGCCCGCACCGTGGGGGTGCTGCTGGTGAGGCTGGGCGGGTACGCGGCCGGGGTTTTTGCCGGGTCGCCGCCGGTGCTGGTGGCGTCCAAGACCGGATCCCGGCTGGTACACGGCCGGAGCGCGGCCGGGGGCTGGTCGCAGCAGCGGTTCGCCCGCCGCCGGGAAAAGCAGGCGGCCGGTGCGCTTGGCGCGGCAGCGGACGCGGCGGTCCGGGTGCTCGGCCCCTACCTCGGCCCGGACCGGCCGGGCCAGCCGGGCCCGCAGCGGGCGAGCCGGGACGCGCCGGCGGGGACCGGCGGCCGGCTGGACGCGGTGGTGCTCGGCGGGGACCGGCGGGCCATCGCCGGGGTCAGCCGCGACCCGCGGCTGGCTGCGGTGCTGGAGCTGGCGGTGGACCGGTTCCTGACCGTGCCCGACCCGCGGCTGGCGGTGCTGCGGGACTGCCCGCGGTTGTTCCGCGCGATCCGGGTCCTGCTCACCGGCCCGGCCTGACCCCGGGGGCGTGGGGGCGGGCCCGTGCGGGCCCGCCCCCATCCGGATCAGCCTGTGACGGGCGCGTTCCAGTCGAGCAGCTCGACGATGACGCCGTTCGGGTCCCGCACCTGGAAGGCGCGCTCCCCCCACTCCTCGGCCCGCAGCGGCATGGTGATCGCGACGCCCTCGGACCGCAGCCGGGCGAGCTCGCCCTCCAGGTCGTCGACCACGAACGCCAGGATCAGCCCGCAGGCGTGGTCCTGCCGCTGGTCGGTGGGCAGCATGTCCATGCCGCGGCGCAGGAACACCACGTTCATCCCGGCGTCGTCGCGGGCCAGCGACACGAACCCGTCCGCCGACATCTCCTCCCGGAACCCGAAGTGGGAGATCAGGAACCGGGCGGAGGCGGGGACGTCGTCGACGTTCAGCGATACTGCGGAGGCGGTGATCTTCATGGGCACTCCCTGGTCTCGATCGGCGCGAGCGCTCCTGGTACTCTGTATAACGTACAGAGTACAATGTACAGAGTAGTAGGAGGGTTCCGATCCCGACCGCCCGTACCGGCGCCGGTGACCCGGCCCGCACCTTGCAGCTGCTGTGGCGTGACCCGGCCGCCGTGCCGCGGCACGGCCCGCGTCAGGGCCTGACCATCGACCAGGTGGTCGCGGCGGCCACGGCCCTGGCCGACGCGGAGGGCCTGGAGGCCGTCACCATGCGCCGGGTCGCCGCCGGGCTCGGCGTGGTGCCCACTGCCCTCTACACCTACGTCTCCGGCAAGGCCGAACTGCTGGACCTGATGCTCGACGCCGCCTACGCGCGGATGCCCCGCACCGGCACCTATGGGCAGCCCTGGCGGCAGCGGGTCGCCGCGGTCGCCGCCGAGAACCGGGCGCTGTTCGAGACCCACCCCTGGGCGGCGGCCGTCTCCACCGTCCGCCCGCCGCTCGGCCCCGGGCTGATGGCCAAGTACGAGCACGAGCTGTCCGCGCTGGACGGCCTCGGCCTCACCGACGTGGAACTGGACGCCGCCCTCACCCACCTGCTCACCTTCGTCCAGGCCTGGGCCCGCGCCGCCGCCGACACCCGGGCCGCCCGCCGTGAATCCGCCATGGATGACGGGCAATGGTGGGCCGCGCACGCGCCGTTGCTGGCGCGTGTCCTCGACCCGCGCGCCTACCCGCTGGCGGTCCGGGCCGGAACCGCCGCCGGCACCGCCCACGGCAGCGCCTACAGCCCGGAGCACGCCTATGACTTCGGCCTGCGGGCCATCCTCGACGGGCTCGCCGCCCTGATCGGCCGCCGGGGTTAGGGCATGGGCCCGCGGCCCCGGGCCGGGCGTGCCGGGGCCCGGCCGGGCTGTTAACCGTTCGGAATCCGCGGACCCAGCCGGTAGCCTGGCCGGTGCTGCGGATCCGGTCGGTGCAGGGCCCGGCAAGTCCGGCAGTCCCGAAATTCCCGAATCCTGGAGTGCACCGCCGTGATCGCAGCGACCGGCCTGGAGCTGCGCGCTGGCGCGCGCCTGCTGCTGGCCGAGGCGACCTTCCAGGTCAGCGCCGGCGACAAGATCGGGCTGGTCGGGCGGAACGGCGCGGGCAAGACCACACTGGCCAGGGTGCTGGCGGGCGAGGCGCTGCCAGCGGGCGGCACCGTCCGCCGCGACGGGACCATCGGCTACCTGCCGCAGGACTCCCGGTCCGGCGACCTGAGCGGGCTGGCCCTGGACCGGGTGCTGTCCGGGCGGGGGCTTGACGAGCTGCGCGCCGGGATGCGGGCGGCCGAGGACCAGATGGCCGACAGCGACCCGCGCCGTCGCGACGCCGCCGTGCGGCGGTACGCCGGTCTGGAGGAACGGCTGGTCGTGCTGGGCGGGTACGCAGCCGAGGCGGAGGCGGCCGCGATCGCGTCCAGCCTCGGGCTGCCCGACCGGGTGCTGGCCCAGCCGCTGCGCACGCTGTCCGGCGGGCAGCGGCGGCGGGTGGAGCTGGCCCGGATCCTGTTCTCGGGGGCGCAGCACCTGCTGCTCGACGAGCCCACCAACCACCTCGACGCCGACTCGGTGGCCTGGCTGCGCGACCACCTCCGTTCCTACCGCGGCGGCGTGGTCGTGATCAGCCACGACGCGGCGCTGCTGGAGGCGGTGGTGGGCAAGGTGTTCCACCTCGACGCCGACCGCGCCGTGCTGGACATCTACAACCTCGGCTGGCGGGCCTACCTGCAGCAGCGCGAGACCGACGCGGAGCGGCGCGGCCGGGAGCGGCGCACCGCCGAGCGCCAGGCGGCGGCCCTGCAGGCGCAGGCCGACCGGATGCGCGCCAAGGCCACCAAGGCCAGGGCCGCCCAGAACATGGAACGGCGGGCGGAACGGCTGCGGGCCGGCCTGCCCGGCGAGCGGGCACGGGAGCGGGTCGCCCGGATCCGGCTGCCTGAGCCCGCCCCGGCCGGCAAGATCCCGCTGACCGCCAGCGGCCTGTCAAAGTCGTACGGGTCGCTGGAGGTGTTCTCCGGGGTGGACCTCGCGGTCAGCCGGGGCAGCCGGGTCGTGGTGCTGGGCCTGAACGGGGCGGGCAAGACCACCCTGCTCCGGCTGCTGGCCGGGCTGGAGCCACCCGACACCGGCCAGGTGATGCCCGGCCATGGGCTTCGGCTCGGCTACTACGCGCAGGAGCACGAGACGCTGTCGCCGGAGCGGACCGTGCTCGAGCACATGCGCTCGGCCGCGCCCGGCCTTACCGGTACCGAGCAGCGGACGGTGCTGGGGTCGTTCCTGTTCTCCGGGGACGATGTGGACAAGCCGGGCCGCGTGCTGTCCGGCGGCGAGAAGACCAGGCTGGCGCTCGCGCTACTGGTCGTGTCTGCCGCGAACGTGCTACTGCTTGACGAGCCCACCAACAACCTGGACCCGGCCAGCCGGGCCGAGATCCTCGCCGCGCTGCGCCGGTACCAGGGGGCGATCGTCCTGGTCACGCACGATGAGGGGGCGGTGGATGCGCTGCAGCCCGAGCGGGTGCTGCTGCTCCCGGACGGGGTCGAGGACACGTGGAACGAGAGCCTGGCGGATCTGGTGACACTGGCCTGAGCCCGGAAACCCTGGCCGGCCGGCCTGACCGGCGCACCTGACCAGGACCTGGCCCGGGCAGCATCCCGCCGCGAAAAAGAGCGTGATCATTTACCACGATCTGGGTAGCCGATCTAGCGGTGATGCGTGATCATGGCGAGAGACGGTGACGGAGCGGTCACTGAAGCTTACGGGAGGTACGCGTGGCCGAAACCTTGAAGAAGGGCACCAGGGTCACCGGCGCTGACCGCGCCAAACTGGCAGGCGATCTGAAGAAGCGGTATGACGCCGGTGAGAGCATCCGCTCGCTGGCGGCCTCGACCGGGCGGTCCTACGGCTTCGTGCACCGGATCCTCAGCGAGAACGGTGTCTCGCTGCGGGGCCGGGGCGGGGCGACCCGCGGCAAGGCCAAGGGGAAGCGCTGACCGGATGACGCCGGCTCCGGCCGACCTCACCCGTGCCGGGCTCAGCCTGGAGGTCGGCCAGCCAGCCCCGGGGGCGGTCACCGTGACGCTATCCCGGGCGCAGCGGCGGAACGCCATGACGCCTTCGATGTGGCGCGGGCTCGCCGCAATCGGCCGCGATCTCCCCGAGGGAACGCGGGTGGTGGTGATCCGGGGCGCTGGCCCGTCCTTCTCGGCCGGCATCGACCTCCGGCTGTTCGCCCCGGACGGGGTGCCGGGGGAGGAGCCGCTGCCGGACATGGCCGGCCCCGGCGCGGAAGACTGGATCGCCGCCTGCCAGCAGGGGTTCACCTGGCTGCACGATCCGGCCATCGTCTCCATCGCGGC
>DASQSC010000102.1:0-6089 GCA_035642555.1 Streptosporangiaceae bacterium
GGCAGCGCCGCGGTGAACGGGCGCCCCGAGATCTCGATGACCTCCAGCGCCCGGACGATCCGGCGGCCGTTGGAGGGCAGGATCGCCGCCGCGGCGGCCGGGTCGAGCCCGGCCAGCCGGTCGTGCAGGTGACGGGGGCCCGTCCGGGCCAGCTCGGCTTCCAGCCGCTGCCGCACCGCCGGGTCCGTGGGCTGGAACCCGAGATCGCCGAGGGCCGCGCGCACGTACAGGCCGGACCCGCCGGCCAGGATCACGGCCCGGCCCCGGGCCCGGATGCCGGTGATCGCCGCCCGGGCGAGCCGCTGGTACTCGGCCACGCTGGCCGGATGCCGGACGTCCCAGATGCTGAGCAGGTGATGCGGGACCCCGCGCTGCTCGGCGGGCGAGAGCTTGGCGGTGCCGATGTCCATCCCCGCATATAGCTGCATCGAGTCGGCGTTCACCACCTCCCCGCCCAGCGCCAGCGCCAGGCCCAGCGCCAGCTCCGATTTCCCGGTGGCGGTGGCGCCGACGACCGCGATCACCGGCGCGGCGGTCATCGCGCCGGGCCCGGCGCTTCCGCCGCCCCGCTGTCGAGCGCGTCCCAGAACGCGACCAGGTAGGTGACCCCGAACGGGGCCGTGACGCAGTGCAGCCGGCCGTGGATCCGCCGGCCAGCCGCGGCGCCGGCCAGCACCTGCCACGCCGGGCGCCCGGCGACCAGCAGCTTGTCGTCCAGCGCCGGGTCGAGCGTGCCCAGCCAGCGGGAGTCGGCGGCGGCAAGGGCCTCGGCCACCTCCGCGTCGTATTCCTCCGCGTCCGGGTCGGCCATGTCCTCGCGGCCCGCGGCCCGGCGGGCGGTGCCGTCACCCATCGCCAGCAGCGCCACCCGGGGCGCCCGGTCCGCCAGCGCGGCCCCCAGGGCCAGGCACTCGGCCGGGCCGGCCTGGTTGCTCACGGCCTGCAGCGCCAGCGGCGGGCTGACGTCACAGCCGGCCCGCAGCAGCAGCCACCTGCCGATCGTGAGCGAGAGCGGCAGTTCCGGCTCGCCATCGCCGACGGTGACGTCCACCCCGAAGCCGTGCAGCCCGCCCGCGGCTCCCGGCCGGTACTCGCGGGTTTCCGGCCCCGCCCCGGCCACCACGATCAGGTCCGGCACCGCCGCGGTCAGGGCGCGCAGCGCGACGTCGCAGGCGTTCAGCAGCCTACGCAGGTCACCCGGCGGCTCCCCGCCGCTGGCCCCCATCGCCTCCGGGATCAGCAGCGGCGGGTGCGGGCAGACGGCGCCGGCGATCAGCATGGCCCGGCAGCGCCCGCCGGGGCGCCGACCGCGGGCATCCCGAGCAGGACCTGGCCACCATCATTGCCCGGCCCGGCGCTGGCCCGTTCCTGGCGGGCCTGCCAGGCGTCGCCGCCCCGGGTGCGCCGCACGGCCACCGGCCCGCCATCGGCGATCAGGTAGTGCGGCGCGGCCTCGGTGACAACGGCCGTCACCACGTCGCCGGGCCGCGGCGGGTTCGGGCCGGGCGCGATGTGGACCAGCCGGTTGTCGCGGGCCCGCCCCGACAGCCGGTGCGTGACCTCGTCCTTGCGCCCCTCGCCCTCGGCCATCAGCACTTCCACCTCGCGGCCGGCCAGCGCCCGGTTCTCCGCCAGCGCGACGTCGGCGACCAGCGCGGCCAGCCGCTCGTACCGTTCCGCCACCACCTCCGGCGGCACCTGGCCGGGCATGGCGGCCGCGGGGGTGCCCGGCCGGGGCGAGTACTGGAAGGTGAACGCCGCCGCGAACCTGGCCCGCCGGACCAGGTCGAGCGTGTCGAGGAAATCGCGCTCGGTCTCGCCGGGGAACCCGACGATGATGTCCGTGGTGATGGCCACGCCGGGGATGGCGGCCCGGACCCGCTCCAGGATCGCCAGGTACTTCTCCCGCCGGTAGGCACGGCGCATCGCCCGCAGCACCGGATCGGCGCCCGACTGCAGCGGCATATGCAACTGCGGCATGACCACCGGCGTCTCCGCCATGGCGGCGATGACGTCGTCGGTGAAGTCACGAGGGTGGGGCGAGGTGAAGCGAAGCCGTTCCAGCCCGTCGATCCCGCCGCAGGACCGCAGCAGTTTCCCGAACGCCAGCCGATCCCCGAAGCCCACGCCGTAGGAGTTGACGTTCTGCCCGAGCAGGGTGACCTCGAGCACGCCCTCGGCGGCCAGGGCACGGATCTCGGCCAGCACGTCGCCGGGACGGCGGTCTTCCTCCCGGCCGCGCAGGCTGGGCACGATACAGAAGGTGCAGGTGTTGTTGCAGCCGACCGAGATCGCGACCCACGCCGAGTAGGGCGACTCCCGGCGGGCGGGCAGCACCGACGGGAACCGTTCCAGCGACTCGGCGATCTCGACCTGGGCGCGCCGCTCGACCCGGGCCCGTTCCAGCAGCACCGGCAGCGAGCCGATGTTGTGGGTGCCGAATACCACGTCCACCCAGGGCGCCCGGGCGGCGATCCCCGCCCGGTCCTTCTGGGCCAGGCAGCCGCCGACCGCGATCTGCATGCCGGGCCGGGCGCTCTTGACCGGGAGCAGGTGGCCGAGGTTCCCGTACAGCCGGTTGTCCGCGTTCTCGCGCACCGCGCAGGTGTTGAATACCACCACATCGGGGGTCTCGCCGCCGGGTGCCCGCTGGTACCCGGCCGCCTCCAGCAGCCCGGCGAGCCGCTCGGAATCGTGCAGGTTCATCTGGCACCCGTAGGTGCGGATCTCGTACGTCCGGGTGGCGCTCATGTCAACATACGAGGGTACGCCCGGAGCGCGGCAGGTCAGGAATCCGCTGCCGCGCCCGGCCGGACAGCGGGGGCGTTCCCGGCCGCGGCGGCGGCCCCGGCAACAGCGACCGCGTGCCGCGGTGCGAGGCGAGCCTGGTATGTCCGGAATTCGCCGTGGCTGAGCCTGGAGTGGAGGACCATGTTGCCATGACAGACAAGGCTCCGGCCGCGATCCCCTACGGCGCCTGGCCGTCCCCCATCTCCGCCGCCGACGTGGCCAGCGGGCAGCGCATGTTCTCGTTCCCGGTTGTGATCGGAGCCGACGTCTGGTGGCAGCAGACCATGCCGGCCGAGGGCGGCCGGGTGACCGTGATGCACCACGGTCCGGACGGGAAGTCGTCGTCGCTGCTGGACGAGCCGTGGAACGCCCGCACCCGGGTGCACGAATACGGCGGCCTGTCCTACCTGCCGGTGCCGGGCGGCGACGGCGGCCGGACGCCACCGATCGTCTTCGCCAACTACGCCGACCAGCGGCTGTACCTGCTGGCCAGGCCGGGCGATGACGACGCGGCGCCGCAGCCGCTCACCCCGGAGCCGGCCGGTGCCGCGGCCGGCCCCTCGCTCCGGTACGCCGACTTCACGCTGTCGGCGGACCGGACCGAGATCTGGTGCGTGCAGGAGCGGCACGACGACGGGAAGGTGACCCGGGCCATCGTGGCCGTCCCGCTGGACGGCTCGGCCGCGGCCGACCCCTCGGCCATCCGCGAACTGGTCACCGGCTCGGGCTTCTACGCATTCCCGACGCCATCGCCGGACGGGCGCAGGCTGGCCTGGGTCTGCTGGAACCATCCCCGGATGCCGTGGGACGGCACCGAGTTGCGGGTGGCGGAGGTCACCGACGGCATGCCCGGGAAGGGCTGGCTCATCAAGGGCGGCGTGCAGGAGTCGGTGCTGGCGCCGGTCTGGCGCGACCACTCCCGGCTCTACCTGATCTCCGACTGGCCCGGCTGGTGGAACCTCTACCAGGTCACCCTGACCAGCGAGCCCACACAGGCGCTGTACCCGGCCGAAGAGGAGTTCGCCTACCCGCTGTGGCGGCTCGGGCAGCGCCCGTACGCGCTGCTCAGCGACGGGTCGCTGGCGGTGCTGCACGGCACGGGCGCGATGCGGCTCGGTCGTCTCGACCCGGAATCGGGCGAGCTGGCCGATCTGGACACCCCGTTCCCGGTGTTCCCGGCCGGTCTCTCGGCGGACGGCACCACGATCGTCGGGGTGGCGGGCGGGCCGGGCACGCCGCTGTCGGTGATCCGGGTCGACGCCAGCACCGGCGAGACCGAGATCCTGCGCCAGGAGACCGACAGCGTGCCGGGCCCCGGTTACCTGCCGGTGCCGCGGCAGGCGGAGCTGGAAGGCCGGTTCGGCCGGACCGTGCACGCGCTGGTCTACCCGCCGGCGAACCCGGAGGCGGCCGGGCCCGAGGGGGAGCGGCCGCCGTACGTGGTGTGGGCGCACGGCGGGCCGACCGGGCAGTCACTGCCGCTGCTGGACATCGAGAAGGCGTACTTCACCAGCCGCGGGATCGGCATCATCGACGTCAACTACGGGGGGTCGGCCGGCTACGGGCGCAGCTACCGGGAGCGGCTGCGGCAGCAGTGGGGAATCGTGGATGTGGAGGACGCGACCGGGGCGGCGCTGGCACTGGCCTCCTCCGGCGACGCCGACCGCGCCCGGCTCGCCATCCGGGGCGGGTCCGCGGGCGGCTGGACCGCGCTGGCGGCGGTGACCAGCCAGGCGACCGAGGAACCGGTGTTCAGCGCCGCCGTCTCGTACTACGGGGTGGCGGGGCTCAGCGAGTTCGTCAAGCAGACCCATGACTTCGAGTCGCACTACCTGGACGGTCTGATCGGCCCGCTGCCGGGGTTCCAGGCCGTTTACGCCGAGCGGTCGCCCGCCGGGCACGTGTCCGGCGGCACCTGCCCGGTGCTGCTGCTACAGGGCCTGGACGACCCGGTGGTGCCGCCCGCCCAGTCCCGGCAGATGGCCGCCGACCTCGCCGCGCACGGCATCAGGCACGCCCTGCTGGAGTTCGAAGGCGAGTCGCACGGGTTCCGCCGGGCCGAGACGATCATCACCTGCCTGGAGGCTGAGCTGGCCTTCTACGGCCAGATCATGGGCTTCAAGCCGCCGGGCGTAAAGCCGGTCGCGTTGCGCGGCGCGGGCCGCAGCGCAGGTGGCGGAGCGGGCGGCGGAGCGGGTGCGCCCGCGCCGCAGGCCGGCCAGGAGCCGACGGGCCGGGAGCCGGAGAGCGTCCCGCAGGCCGGCCAGGAGCCCGCGGGCCCGGAGCGGGAGAGCGTCCCGCAGGCCGGCCAGGAGCCGACGGGCCGGGACGGGACGCAGGAACCCCGCGGCGGCCCGGAAGCCGCGCCCGCGGGCCAGCCACGGTCGGCCACGGATCAGCCAGGGACGGCAGGCCAGAGCCAGCGGTCCGGCCGGCGGCCGGGCCGCGGCAGCGATGGCCAGCGCAACGGCGGTCAGAGCAATGCGGGCCAGAGCGCTGGACAAGGCGGCGCCGGACAAGGCAGCGCCGGCCAGAGCAACGCCGGAACGGGGAAAGGGGCGGGCGCGGGCAAGCAGCGCCAAGCCAGGCGGGGAGGCCGCAGGCCCGCCGGCCGTAAGCAGCGCTAGCGAGTCGGGCTAGCGGGCGTACTCAGTGGCACGGGACTCGCGCACGACGGTGACCCGGATCTGGCCGGGGTAGGTCAGTTCCTCCTCGACCTGCTTGGCCAGGTCACGCGCGATGACCTGCGCCTGGATGTCGTCCACCTGGTCGGGCTTGACCATCACCCGGATCTCCCGGCCGGCCTGCATGGCGAACACCTTGTCCACGCCCTCCCGGGCGCTGGCGAGCTGTTCCAGCCGTTCCAGCCGCTTGACATAGGCCTCAAGGGACTCCCGCCGCGCTCCCGGGCGCCCGCCGCTGATCGCATCCGCCGCCTGGGTGAGAACGGCTTCCACCGTCTTCACCTCGACCTCGTTGTGGTGCGCCTCGATGGCATGCACCACGTCGGCGGGCTCGCCGTACTTGCGGGCGATCTCGGCGCCGATCAGCGCATGGCTGCCCTCCACCTCATGGGTGAGGGCCTTGCCGATGTCGTGCAGCACGGTGCAGCGCTTGAGCAGCGCGGCGTCCATGCCCAGCTCACTGGCCATGATCGAGGCGATGTGCGCGGACTCGACCAGGTGCCCGAGCACGTTCTGGCCGTAGGAGGTGCGGTAGCGCAGCTGGCCGAGCAGGGTGACGAGCTCCGGGTGCATGTCGGTGATGCCGAGCTCCACCATGGCGTCCTCGCCGGACCG
>DASQSC010000103.1:0-4841 GCA_035642555.1 Streptosporangiaceae bacterium
CCTGCGCCGCTCCGACGCCACCACCAACGGCGTGGAGATGCTGGTCCCGGTCTTCCGGGAGCTCCTGGCGGGCACCGGGCTGGCCAAGGACGATATCGGCTTCTGGTGCTCGGGCTCCTCGGACTACCTGGCCGGGCGGGCGTTCTCGTTCGTGTCCGCTGTGGATGCGATCGGGGCGTTCCCGCCGGTCATGGAGTCCCACGTGGAGATGGACGGCGCCTGGGCGCTGTATGAGGCCTGGCTGAAGCTGCTGACCGGCGAGGCCGAGACCGCGCTCGCCTACGGGTTCGGCAAGTCGTCGGCTGGCGAGCTGCGCCGGGTGCTTGCGCTCCAGCTCGACCCGTACCTGCAGGCCCCGCTGTGGCCCGACTCGGTGAGCATCGCCGCGCTGCAGGCCCGGCTCGGCATCGAGGCCGGTCGCTGGAACGAGAAGGACATGGCCGAGGTGGCAGCCCGCAGCCGGGCCGCGGCCCGCGCCAACCCGCAGGCGCAGGTGTCTGGTGAGGTCACGGTGGCTGACCTGCTCGCCGCCCCGTATCTGGCCGAGCCGCTGCGGGCGCACGACTGCGCGCCGGTCGGCGACGGCGCCGCGGCGGTGATCCTGGCCGCCGGGGACCGGGCGCGGGAACTGTGCGAACGGCCGGCCTGGATCACCGGGTTCGAGCACCGCATCGACTCGGCTTCGCTCGGCGCCCGGGACCTGACCACGGCCCCCTCGGCCGCCGCCGCCGGGCAGGCCGCGGGCGCCGCCGGCGTGGACACGGCCGAACTGCACGCGCCGTTCACCCACCAGGAGCTGATCCTGCGCAGCGCCCTCGCCCTGGCTGAGAGCGTCCGGGTCAGCCCCTCCGGCGGTGCGCTGTGCGGCAACCCGATGTTCGCCGCTGGCCTGGCCCGGATCGGGACGGCCGCTGCCGGGATCATGGCGGGCCGCTCGGACCGGGCGCTGGGCCACGCGACCAGCGGCCCGGCCCTGCAGCAGAACCTGGTCTGCGTGATGGAGGCACAGTGAGCGTCGCACCCGCAGCGGGCGGAGAAGCGAACCGGGAGGAACGGTGAGGCAGCGGGCGGCCGTGCTCGGGGTGGGCCAGACCCGGCACCGCTCCCGGCGGGCCGACGTCTCCATCGCCGGCCTGTGCCGGGAGGCGGCCGACCGTGCCCTCGCCGACGCCGGGATGGGCTTCGCCGACATCGAGGCGGTCGTGGTCGGCAAGGCGCCCGACCTGTTCGAGGGCGTGATGATGCCCGAGCTGTACCTGGCCGATGCGCTGGGCGCGGCGGGCAAGCCGCTGCTGAGGGTGCACACGGCCGGCTCGGTCGGCGGCGCCACCGGGATCGTCGCGACAAGCCTGGTCGAGGCCGGGCGGCACCGGCGGGTGCTGGCGGTGGCCTTCGAGAAGCAGTCGGAGTCCAACGCCATGTGGGCGCTGTCAATCACCCCGCCGTTCAGCATGCCGGTGCTGGCCGGCGCCGGCGGCTACTTCGCGCCTCACATCCGTTCCTACATCCGGCGCAGCGGCGCGCCGGGGCACATCGGCGCGCTGGTCGCGGTGAAGGACCGCCGCAACGGCGCGCTGAACCCCTACGCCCACCTGCAGCAGGCCGATATCACGCTGGAGTCGGTGCAGGCCTCCCCCATGCTGTGGGACCCCGTCCGCTACGACGAGACCTGCCCCTCCTCCGACGGCGCGTGCGCGGTCGTCATCGGGGACGAGGCCGCCGCCCGCGACGGCGAGGCCGGGGGCCGTCCCGTGGCCTGGATCCGGGCCACGGCGATGCGCACCGAGCCCACCATGTTCTCCGGCAAGGACCACGTGAACCCGCGAGCCGGGGCCGACTGCGCGGCGGCCCTGTGGCGGCAGGCCGGGATCACCCGCCCGGCCGAGGAGATCGACGTCGCGGAGATCTATGTCCCGTTCTCCTGGTTCGAGCCCATGTGGCTGGAGAACCTCGGCTTCACCGAGCCGGGCCAGGGATGGCGGCTGACCGAGTCGGGCGGCACCCGGATCGGCGGCAAGCTGCCGGTGAACCCCTCCGGCGGGGTGCTCAGCTCCAACCCCATCGGGGCATCCGGCCTGCTGCGGTTCGCCGAGGCCGCGCTCCAGGTCATGGGCAGGGCCGGAGCGCACCAGGTCGACGGCGCGCGGACCGCCCTGGGCCACGCCTACGGCGGCGGCTCGCAGTACTTCTCCATGTGGGTCGTGACGGCGGCACCCGCCTAAAAGCCGGGCCAGACGAACAGGATCACCGATGCGGCCAGCAGGGCAGCCAGGGCGATGTTGAGCCCGCGGCTGGCGCGTGGCGTGCGGCGATAGCGCTGGAGCGCGGCGCCGAACGCGAGCCACGGGAAGCAGGCGGGCAGGGCGGTCAGCGTGAACAAGGCCGCGAAGATGACCGCCTGGCCCAGTGCACCGCCTGCGCGCCGGTCCAGGAAGGTAGCGACGGCGGCCGCGCAGACCAGCCACCCCTTGGGGTTGACCCACTGGAAGGCGGCCATGCCGAGGAACCCGGCGGTCGTGCCGGTGGCGTGCCCGGAAGGTTCCGCGACGGCAATCCGCCAGGCCATCGCGCAGAGCATCGCCGCCCCTCCCCATTTCAGTACCTGGAGGGCCAGCGGGTGAGCCAGCAGCAGGTTGCCCGGGCCGAGGGTGACGGCGAACAGCATCGCGCCCATCCCGGCCGCCTGGCCGAGCAGGCTGGGCAGGCCGCGGCGGATGCCGGCCCTGGCACCGACGGCGGTCAGCAGCGTGTTGCCGGGGCCGGGAGTGCCGGCGACGACTGCCGAGAACGTCACGAACGCGATCACCTGCGCGGGGTCAGGCAGGAGTTCCATGCTCCGCTCCGTAAGGTTGAGCTATGGGAGCCAGCCTGGGCGATGGGGACGGCGCTGGTCTTGAACGTTCGTGCGGCCCCGGCGAGTGGGTGGAAGCGAGCGGGCCGGTAGACGGCGTGGAAATGTTCAGTGCCCGGCTGCGCGGGCGCCCGTTCTCCCGCCACCGGCACGACGTGTACGCGATCGGGGTCACCGAGGAGGGGGTGCAGGCGTTCGGCTATCGCGGCACGACCGAGCGCAGCCTCCCGGGCCAGGTCTTCGTGCTGCACCCGGACGAGCCGCACGACGGCAGGGCTGATGGGCCCGGTCTGTTCGGCTACCGCCAGATCTATGTCAGCCCGGGCCGGATCGGCGCCGCCCTGCGGGCGCTGACAGGGCGGCCGGTGCCGCTGCCGTTCGCCGCCCCGGTGGCCGATGATCCGGTCCTCGCCGCCGCGGTGCGGGCGGCGTTCGCGTCGGCGCTAGCGCCACTGGCGGCTGATGTGCTGGTGGTTCAGCTGGCAGCCGGCCTGCTGCGGGGCAGCACCACCCGTCTCACCGGCACCCCGCGCTGTCGCGTCGATCTGCCTGCTGTCGAGCGGGGCCGCGATTTCCTGCGGAGCCGGCTGACGGTCGTGCAGTCGGGCGAGGTGGAGGCGGTCACGGGCCTGGACCGCTACCAGTTCGCGCGCCAGTTCCGCGCGGTCTACGGGACCAGCCCATACCGGTTCTCCGTGCTGCGGCGCGTCGACAGTGCCCGCAGGCAACTGCGCCAGGCGCGGCCGCTGGCAGAGACCGCTTTCGCGGCCGGCTTCGCCGACCAGGCCCACTTCACCCGGGCGTTCAAGTCGGCGTTCGGCATGACGCCAGGGCGCTACGCCAGGCTGAGCGCCGCGCGCCAGTGACGGAACCGCGGCTCAGCGGTGTGCCTGGAATGGCTCGATCAGCTGCTCAGCGACCAGCAGCGGCGCCGGCGCTGGGACGCCTTGCTCGACCGGAACCGGCCGGCCGGCCAGGCCGGTGCGCCCCACGGCACCGCTGCGGGAGGGGAACCTTGCGCAGCCGGCCAGGACGTCCCAGATGGTCAGTACCACGCCGAGGTTGATGCTCTGATATTCCAGCGCGTGGTGCAGCCGGTGGTATGCCGGGCTCACTATCAGCCGGCCGGCCGGGCCGAAGGTCCACCGCAGGTTCGCGTGCTGCAACGTGCCGATGCAGACATAGACCGTGATCAGCACCGGGGCGATCGGGCGGCCCGGCATCAGGACCACCACCGGGATCGTCGCCAGCAGGAACCCTGTCGTGTGCATCAGCGGGTGGGCCCGGAAGGACGTGAGCACGCTCAGTTCCTCCTGGCTGTGATGCAGGGCGTGGAAGCGCCAGAGGAAACCGAGCCGGTGATCGGCGAAGTGGGCAAGCCAGTTGGCAGCATCCATGGCCACGATGGTGACCGGGATGAGCAGCCACCCTGGCCAGTGCTGGGCCGGGCGCAACTCGATCCAGCCCGCGTGACCGCCGATCAGCGCCGCCCCGCCGACACTGAGCAATGTCATCAGCGGGATCACCACGATCGCGTGCAGAGCGAGGTAGCACGCATCCTGCACGTGACCGCGGGCCAGGACCGGGCGCGGCTCCGCCGGCCAGATCCGCTCGCAGATCCCGGTCGCGACAACCAGGGCTATCAGGATCGGCGCTGCGAGCTCCGCCCAGCCTGCCCTGAGCACGGTTTCCAGGCGGCCCTGCCTGAGCAGGTCCGCGACCCCGGCCCACACGATCACCGCGGTTACCCCTGCCAGGGCGAACGAGGAGAGGCACAGCCGCCGCCACGTCGGCCGGGCTCCTGCCCGGCCGGCGGCAGCCGCCAGGACCTGGCCCGGGACCTGGCCCGGAATAGCCGTCCCTGCCTGGTCTCCGGCCGCTCCGGCCCGCACCTGGGCCTGCGAAATGGACACCGGAACTCCCGCGGCTCATGCCCCGCGCTGACTCGGCCTGCCAGCACGTCCTTCCCTGAGACTACGTACCAGTCGCG
>DASQSC010000104.1:0-3599 GCA_035642555.1 Streptosporangiaceae bacterium
TTTTTTCTCCCTCACCGCCGCCCCCGGTTCCCGGGGATGCCGGCCGCCACAGGCACTCAGCCATCCGAGTCCAGCGCCCGGTGCGCTCGCTCGATCAGCGACGGTACCGCCAGGCCCTCCCGTTCGAATCCTTCACCCACGGTCTTGCCCTGCAGGAACCGCGCGTGGATGCCTTCCATCACCACCGCCAGCTTGAAGCATCCGAACGCGGTGTAATAACCGAGCCGGGCCAGGTCATGGCCGGTCAGCGCGGCATACCTGGCCGCGAGCTGATCCCGGTGGCCGAACCCGGGCGCCGTGGTAGCTGAGGCCCCGGCGGTGAAAGCGGGCAGGGTTTCCTCACCCGGCTCGGACCAGTACACGAGGGTCAGCCCGAGGTCGGCGAGCGGATCGCCGAGGGTGGACATCTCCCAGTCGAGCACGGCCGCGATCTGCGGCCGCGGGGCCGTCACCAGCAGCATGTTGTCCAGCCGGAAGTCGCCGTGCACCAGCACCCCGGCGCCGCCGTGGGCGCCCGCCCCGGCGTCGGGCGGGAGCCGGTCCGTCAGCCGGGCGACCAGCTCGGCGTAGCCGGGCACCTCCCGCGTGACCGACAGCTCCCACTGCCGCTGCCACCGGGCCAGCTGCCGGGCGAGGTAGCCCGCCGGGCGGCCGAACCCCGCCAGCCCGGCGGCCCGCACGTCCAGCCCGTGGATCGCGGCCAGCATCTGCACGAACTGTTCGGAGATGGCGCCCGCCTGCGCCGGGGTGACCCGCTCCGCATCCTCGCGGCTGCGCAGCACCTGCCCGGGGACATGCTCCATGACATAGAACGGGGCCCCGATCACCGCCGGGTCCTGGCACAGCACCAGCGGCCGCGGCACCGGGACAGCCGTGCCGTGCAGCGCGGACAGCACCCGGTACTCGCGCGCCATGTCATGAGCGGTCGGCAGGACGTGGCCGAGCGGCGGGCGGCGCAGCACCAGCCGGGTCGTCGGCTCCCGCCCAGCCCCGGGCCCGGCGGCCGCTGGCGGCTGCCCGTCAGCCGCCTCAGACGGGAACTCGAGCAGGTAGGTGAGGTTGGAGCGGCCGCCAGCGATCATCGTGACGGCAGGGAGCCCGCCGCTGCCCGGCAGGCCGCTGTCAGCCAGCCACCGGGCCAGCCGGGGGACGTCTTCCACTCCCGGGACGCTGCGGTCAGCCATGACCCTCCTTCAGAACCCGGACTTCAGGCACCGGGTTTCCTGGCATGATCCCTCATATTCCGGCCCTCGCGCCGGTCCGCCGGCCGGTCGGCCCCCTGCTGGTGCAAGCGCAGGTGGTGATCCCCCCGGTACCAACCGTGACAAGACGGATCTTTGCGGACATGTCACCGTCCCGGCTGTCTTGATCTACTGGGTGTTCCATGATGTCCCGGGTGGACCGATCGGTAGATACGGCCATATCCAGCGCGGCGGAGAGCGACATCGACAACATCGGACTGCCCGGCGCCGTACGGGTGGACGACGGGGCACACGACCCCGTTGCGTCCGAGGCCCCCGACCTCTCGGCGGCCCTGGGCCAGGCGCAGACCGGGGACGAGGCGGCCTTCCGGCTGCTCTACCGGGACGTCCAGCCTCGCGTCCTGCGGTACCTGCACGTACTGGTCGGCGACGACGCCGAGGACGTCGCCTCCGAGACCTGGCTGCAGGTGTCCCGGGACCTCGGCGGGTTCTCCGGAGACCTGGACGCGTTCCGGGGCTGGGTCGCCACCATCGCCAGGAACCGGGCCTCCGACCACCGCCGCCGGGCCAGCAGGCGCCCGCAGTCCGCCTCCGTGACGGCCGAAGAACTAACTCAGCTCGCGGCCGGCGACGACACAGCGGCCCGGGCGCTCGACGCGGTGGCCACCGACCGGGCCATCCAGCTGATCGCCACGCTGCCCAGGGACCAGGCCGAGGCGGTGCTGCTGCGGGTGGTGGTCGGCCTGGATGCGAAGGCGGCCGGGAGCGTGCTGGGGAAGCGGGCCGGCGCCGTGCGGACGGCAGCCTACCGGGGGCTGCGCAAGCTCTCCGAGCATATGGAGCGGGAAGGTGAAGCCGCTCCCGGCGGTGACGACCGCGTCCGCCTCCCGGCGCCGGAACCGGGGAGCGCCTTGTGACCAGCAGCGGAGCCGGGATGAGTGGGGGGGCGGGAGGAATGACGGCGGTGATGGTGACATCGCGCCGGGGTTTGGCGCTGGAGGACGTGAGATGACCACACGCCGATCCCACCGGATGAGCCGGGGTGCCGCCGAACGGCTGCTCAGTGACGGGCCAGCCGCGGCGGGCGCTGCCCCGGACCCGCTGGCCCGCCTGCTAGCCGCTGCCGCGGCGCCGGGACAGGCTGGAGAACTGGCGGGCGAGGAGCCGGCGGTGACCGCCTTTCACTCGGGGCATCTCGCTTCCGTTACCGAATCCCGGAGAGGACAGATGATTCTCAAGTCCCCGCTCGCGAAGCTTTTGACTACCAAGGCCCTCGCCGGCGCGATTGCCCTGTGCGCCGGCGGTGGCGTTGCCATCGCCGCCAGCACCGGAGCCTTCAGCGCCGGCGGCGGCGGCGGCGCTGGCCTGAAGGTCAGCAGCAATGGCGGCAACGTGTCCGCATCTGGCGGCCTCCACGCCGGCGCCTCTAGCAGCCTGAACGGTACCGGGACTGCGTCAGGCGCCAAGGGAATGGCGAACCTCTGCACCGTCGCGGCCACCCAGGTGACCAACATCAAGGACGGGCTGCAGGCGGGCGCCACCCAGGCGCTGAGCCAGTCCGGCCTGGAGACGGCGCTGGCCAGCCCGGTGCTCGGCCAGGTGCTCAACAACCCGACGCTCACGCAGCTGGTCTCGACCGTCGAGAGCAAGGCCAATGTGGCCGACTACTGCGCGCTGCTGCTGCGCCTCCCGGCGCTGCCGGTGGTGGACGGCCTCGCCAACATCCCGGCGCAGGTGCTCGCCACCATCCCGGTGGCCACCCTGGCCGCCGAGGGCCAGCAGGTCATGTCGCAGCTGCTGACGCAGCTCCCGACCAGCCAGCTGACCGCGGTCATGTCGCAGATGACCGCCCAGGCGGAGTCCATGCTGCCGGCCGGCGCCCTGAACGCGCTGCCAGTCGGCGCGCTCGCCAACCTGCCGGCCCCGAACCTGTCGCCGATCCTCGACCAGCTCTCGCCCTCCACGCTGGGCTCGGTGCTGTCGCTGGTCCCGACCTCGGTGCTGGGCTCGCTGCCCACCGCTTCGCTGACCGGGCTGCCGGTCAACCCGCTGGCGAACCTGCCGGTGTCCAGGCTGACCGCGCTGCTGGGCCAGCTCAACCCGTCGATGCTGACCTCGGTGCTGTCGGCCGCTCCCACCTCGCTGCTGGGCAGCCTCCCCACCGGGGCCTTCAGCGGACTGCCCACCGGTGCGCTGGCGGGCCTGCCGGCGTCGAACCTGTCGGCGATCCTGCCGCAGCTCCCGACCTCGATGGTGACCGGTGTGCTGACGCAGGCGCCGGGCTCCGTCCTGTCCCAGCTGTCGCCGTCGGCGCTGACCCAGCTCCCGACCTCGGTGCTGAACTCGCTGCCGAAGTCGGTGCTGTCGCTGCTGCCGACCCAGGTGCTGAGCCAGCTG
>DASQSC010000105.1:0-2399 GCA_035642555.1 Streptosporangiaceae bacterium
GGTGTTCAGGTCGGACAGGGAGATCACGGCATGGTCGTGCCCCAGCGGCGCGCCGAGCAGCGACGCGGCCGCCGCGCTGGCGGTGATGCCGGGCACCCCGATCACGTCGATGTCCTCGCCGGCGAGGTCAAGCGCCGGGCCGGCCAGCGCGTAGATCCCGGCGTCGCCGGAGCCGATCAGCGCGACCGCGCGCCCCTGCCGTGCCTCGGCCACCGCGGACCTGGCTCGTTCCTCCTCCCCGCCGAGCCCGCTCGCGAGCACCCGGGTGCCGGGCCGGAGCAGGTCGCGGACCTGCTCCAGGTACCGGTCGAGGCCGACCACCACCGACGAGCGGCGCAGTTCCGCCACCGCCCGCGGCGTGAGCAGGTCACGCGCGCCGGGCCCGAGCCCGACCAGGGCCAGCCGCCCCCGCGGCCGGATCCGCGCCACCGCCACCGTCGCCCTGCCGCTCTTGTGCTTGGGCACGACCAGTTCGTCCCCGCTGGCAAGCGCCGCCGCCTCGGACACGCTGGGGGTGCCGACCGCGGCCTGCGCGGCGGGGCTGGGGTTCGGCACCTGGATGTCCGCCAGCCGGGCCGCCGGGTAGGTGACCAGCGGCCAGTTCCGCATCCTGGCGGCGCTCGTGATCCCGGCCTCCCTGGCCTTAGCGTCCGCCGTGGCCAGGACGGTGACGCAGGCACCCACGAGGCCGGCCTCGGCCAGCGCGGTGTCGATCAGGCCGAGGATCTCGTCCGCGGTCACCCCGCTGCTCGCGCCCACGCCCACCGCTAGCGACGGCGGCCGCAGCACCACGGTCCGCTGATCCAGCGCCACCACCCGGTCGGTGACCACGATCCGGTAGTCGCCTTCGCCGCCCACGGTCGCCGGGAGCGCGGGCAGCGGCCATGACGCGTCCGCTTCCAGCCGGACCGGATCGCCATCCAGCAGCGCCCGGCTGACCGCGCCGAGCGCCCCCTCGGTGGGCCAGCCCAGGGAGTCAAGGCCGGGCAGGCCGGCCGCGTCGGTGGCGGTGGTGATGACAGGGTCGGCGCCGAGCACCCCGGCGACCCGGCCCGCCAGCGCGTTAGCGCCGGCCGCATGCCCGCCCACCAGCGCCACGACGTGCCGGGCCGACTCGTCCACGCACACCACGGCCGGGTCGGTCCACTTGCTCTCGAGCAGCGGGGCGACCAGCCGGACGGTCGCGCCGACCGCCAGGAAGCACACCAGTTCGTCACACTGCGACCAGGCCCGCGGCACCTCACTGCGGGCGGTCCCGTCGTACAGGCGGGTCTGGCCCGGCCAGGCAGCCGCCAGTCGCAGGGCGGCCGCCCGCCCCGCCGCGGTCACCGCGATCAGGCCGATCACGGGCGGGCTCCCGTCAGCAGGAAGACCGGGCTGGCGGCCGCCAGCCGGTGCGCCTCCCCCGGCAGCGGGGCCAGCCGGGAGGCCTGCACCAGTGCGCCGTCCACCGCGTAACCGGCGCCGGCCAGCGCCGACCGCACCTGGCCGGCCCGCTCGATCGCTGCCACCGCCGCCACGATCCGGGGCGGGCCCAGCTCCGCCACCGCGGCGGCCACCGCCGGCCCGCCGCCGCCCAGGAACGCCGCGTCCGGCTCGGGCAGCCCCGCCAGCGCCCCGGGCGCGGTCCCGGCCACCACCCGCACGTCAGCGCCGTGACGGTGGGCGTTGCGCTCGATCAGGCCGCACCGGTGCGGGTCGCGCTCCACCGCGATCACGGCGGCGCCCAAGCGGGCGCACTCGACTGCGACCGTGCCGGCCCCCGCGCCCACGTCCCAGATCAGGGTGCCGGGGCCGGGCGCGAGCCGCGCCAGCGCCAGCGCCCGCACCTCCGCCTTGGTGATGACCGCGCCCTGGTAGTCGAACTCGTTCTCGGCCAGCCCCCAGCCGCCCGCCGCGCGCGGCGGCCGCGGCCACGCCCACCCGCGCCCGGACCGGGCCGGGGCAGCCGCGAGGCAGAGCACCACGCTGGGGTCGTCCCAGGACCGGGCGGCCGCCTGCGCCGGGGTGCACTCGGTGATCCGCTCGTCATCGGCCCCGAGCCGCTCGCACACGATCAGCCGCCGCTCCCACCCGGCCAGCGCGGTCCCGACCTCGGCCGGCCCGGCGCCCGGACCGGTCAGCACCGCCGTCTTCGGGCAGGCCCGGCACACGTTGACCGCCTGCCGCAGCTCCCGCCCGTGTGCGCTCACCACCATCGCATCGTCCCAGGCCTGCCCGGCCCGGGCGAACGCGAGCGACACCGAGGACGCCGCGGGCAGCACCACGCAGGTCAGCCCGCGCTCGCGCAGCGCCCGCACGATCCCGAAGAACCCCGGGTCCCCGGACGCGAGCACCACCGCCTCGCCCCGGTGCGCGGCGAGCTGGCCGAGCGCCGGGCCGAGCGGGCCGAGCGCGAC
>DASQSC010000106.1:0-3261 GCA_035642555.1 Streptosporangiaceae bacterium
GGGCGCCGGCCGCCGCCAGCGCCTGCCTGGTCGCCGCCGCACCGGCCGCCGCGGCCTCGGCGGCGGCCGCCCGGACCGGCTTGGTGCCCATGTTGGTGAGCCCGACCCTGGCTTCCGCCACGGAGCCGTTGGCGCGCCGCACCAGGGCGGCGACACCCACGACCGCCCAGGCCTGGGCGGTGCGGTTGAACTTCAGGTACCGGTAGCCCCAGCCCGCGCCGAGCTTGGGCACCCGCACTCCGGTCAGGACCTCGTCCGGGGCCAGCGACGTGGTGAGGTAGTCGACGAAGAAGTCGCCAGCCCCGATCGCCCGCTCGCCGGAGGGCCCGCGCGCGATCATGGTGGCCCCGAGCGCGGTCGCCACCGTCGGCAGGTCGCCGGCCGGGTCGGCGTGCGCGATGGAGCCGCCGATCGTCCCCCGGTGCCGCACGGCGGGGTCGGCGACGGTTTCCGCCGCCTCCCTCAACAGCCCGCAGTGCTGGGCGACCAGCGGGTCGCGGGTCACCTCGTCGTGCGTGGTGAGCGCGCCGATCAGGAGCGAATCGCCCTCATCGCGCACTCCCCGCAGGTCGCCCAGGCCACCCACGTCGACCAGCAGCGACGGGAACGCGAGCCGCAGCCGCAGCAGCGGGATCAGGCTCTGGCCGCCGGAGATCACCTTGGCGTCCTCGCCGCCGCCGGCGAGAGCACTGACGGCGTCGTCCAGGGTGGCGGCGCGGTGATAATCGAACGCAGCCGGGATCATTGCGCACCTCCGTTGCCCTGGCCGCCAGCATTGTGAATGGCACGCCACACGTTCTCCGGCGAGCACGGCATCGGGACGTCCGTGACGCCGAGCGGCCGGAGCGCGTCGAGGACGGCGTTCACCACGGCCGGGGTGGACGCGATCGTGCCCGCCTCGCCGACGCCCTTGACGCCGAGCGGGTTGGTGGTGGCCGGGGTCTCCGTCCGGTCGGTGGTGAATTCCGGCAGGTCCGCCGCGGACGGCACCAGGTAGTCGGCCAGGGTGGTGGTGAGCAGGTTCCCGTCGTCGTCGTAGACGGCCTCCTCATACAGCGCCTGCGCGATGCCCTGGGCCAGCCCGCCGTGTACCTGGCCGTCCACGATCAGCGGGTTGACGACCTTGCCCACGTCGTCCACGGCCACGTAGGAGCGGATCGTCACCCGCCCGGTCTCGGTGTCCACCTCGGCCGCGCACAGGTGCGTCCCGTGCGGGAACGAGAAGTTGTCCGGGTCGTAGGTGGCCTCGGAGTCGAGCGAGGGCTCCACCCCCTCCGGGAGGTCGTGCGCGAGGAACGTGGCCAGCGCGACCTCCTGGATGGTCTGGCCCTTCTCGGGGTCCCCGCGCACCTGCAGCCGGCCGGCGGTGAACTCGATGTCGTTCTCGCTGGCTTCCAGCAGGTGCGCCGCGATCCGCTTGGCCTTGGTGACGACCTTGCCGCAGGCCGCGTTCAGCGCCATGCCGCCGACGGTCAGCGATCGGGAGCCGTAGGTGTCCATGCCCTTCGGTGAGATCTGGGTGTCCCCGTGCAGCACCCGGACATCCTCGAACGGCACGCCGAGCTTGTCGGCGACAATCTGACTCCACGCGGTCTCATGGCCCTGGCCGTGCGCGGACGAGCCGGTGACCACCTCGACCTTGCCGGTGGGCAGCATCCGCACCGAGGCGCTTTCCCAGCCGCCCGCGCCGTAGGACAGCGACCCGAGCACCCGGGACGGTGCCAGCCCGCACATCTCGGTGTAGGTGGACACGCCGATGCCCAGCTGCACCGGGTCACCGGACTCCCGCCGCCGCTGCTGCTCGGCCCGCAGCGCGTCGTAGCCGAACAGCTCCCTGGCGCGGGCGGTGGCAGCCTCGTAGTTCCCGCTGTCGTAGGTGAGCCCGGCGACCGTGGTGTAGGGGAACTCCTCGTGCCTGATCCAGTTCCGCTCCCTGACCGCCAGCGGGTCCATGCCCAGTTCGGCCGCGAGCTCGTCCATCATCCGCTCGATGCCGAACGTGGCCTCCGGCCGCCCGGCGCCCCGGTAGGCGTCGGTCGGCATCTTGGTGGTGAACACCCCGGTGCACGCGAACTTGTAGGCATCCAGCTTGTAGATCGCGTTGAACATGAACGCGCCGAGCAGCGGCACCCCCGGGGTGACCAGCATCAGGTAAGCGCCCATGTCCGCCAGCAGGTTCACTTCGAGCGCGTGGACCCGGCCGTCCCGGTCGGCCGCCAGCCGCAGGTGCTGCCACTGGTCGCGGCCATGGTGGACGGTGAGGTTGCCCTCGCTGCGGGACTCGGTCCACTTCACCGGCCGGCCCAGCTTCTTGGTCACCAGCAGCGCCAGCACTTCCTCCGCCGTAACCTGCAGCTTCGACCCGAAACCGCCGCCCACGTCAGGGGCGATGACCCGGATGCTCTGCTCCGGCGTGCCGGTCACCATCGCCAGCATCAGCCGCAGGATGTGCGGGATCTGGGTGGCCGACCAGACGGTGTACTCGTCGCCAGCGCCGGCCGCCACGACCGCCCGCGGCTCCATCGCCGACGGGATCAGCCGCTGCTGCCGGAAATGCCGGTCGATCACCACCGGCGCGCTGGCAAACGCGGCGTCCAGGTCGCCGCCGCCGAACTCCCACGTGAAGCTCTTGTTCCCCTGCGGGTGGACCTTGGGCGAGCCCTCGGCCAGCGCCGCCCGCATGTCCAGCACCGGCGGCAGCGGTTCGTACTCGACCTCCACCGCGCTCACGGCGTCGGCCGCCGAGTAGCGGTCCCTGGCCACCACCACCGCGACCGCCTCGCCCACGTAGCGGACTTCCTCGGTGGCCATCGGCGGGTGATCGGGGATGACGATGTCCGGCGTGACCGGCCATGCGCAGGGCAGGCTGCCCTGATCGGGGAAGTCGGCGCCCGAGAACACCGCGATCACGCCCGGCATGGCGCGGGCGGCGGAGGTGTCCACCGAGGTGATCCGGGCGTGCGCATACGGGCTGCGGGCGAACGCCATGTGCAGCATGCCCGGCAGCACGATGTTGTCGGTCCAGTTGGTCTGGCCGGTGACCAGCCGCGCGTCTTCCTTCCGGGTGCGGGCCCGGCCCAGCTCGGCCTGCGGTGCCTGTGCCTGCGCTGTCATGTCGCTGCTCCCGCCTCAGAAGCGCGCCGGACGGCGCGGACGATGTTCTGGTAACCGGTGCACCGGCACAGGTTGCCCTCAAGGCCCTGGCGGATCTCGTCGTCGGTCGGGTGCGGGTTGGTGCGGAGCAGGTCAGCCGCGGCCATG
>DASQSC010000107.1:0-4404 GCA_035642555.1 Streptosporangiaceae bacterium
GCGAACATCAGCCTGGCCAGGTACACCAAGTGCGCCGTCCGGGATGCTCAGAACGGTCACAACAACGGCTGGGCCTCGATCAACCGGTCCTCGCTCACCCGCATGGTCATCACCAGGGTCGTGGACGCGATCAACGGCACCGTGGGCAGTGCCAAGCTCCTTCCCGTCAACCTGGGGAGTGACTCGTTCAAGCTGCTCATGGGCCAGTACATCGGGTAGCTGACCTCACCGGGTAAGGCGGTCTCCCCGCCTCCGGAGCCGGTCGTCGTGGGCTAGGCCGGCGCCGGGACGGGGAGGACGCCAGACCGAAGTAACGCTGTGACACCAGAGGGCCCCCGCCCGCACCGGACAGTGCGGGCGGGGGCTTTTCGCGTGCAGAAACGCTCACCCTCACCGGCGCCGGCGGACGACCAGCACGGTGTGGTCCGGGAGATTGGTGAAGACGGTGAACGCGGCGGGGCTGAACTGGGACCGCGTGAACCCGATCGCCTTCACCGGCAGCGTGCCGTGCGGTATCCAGGTCCAGCGCGACTTGCCGCGGTGCAGGATGAACACGTCAATGGGACCGAATGGCGTGTGCGCGGACCGGCTGGCGAAGACGGCGGGGCTGGTGACCCGGCTGAGCTGCTGGAGGGCGGCGTACCTGGACCGCCACTGGGTGGTCGCGCCGGCCGAGGTATCCGAGACGCCGATATACCCGGGCCACCTTACGAAGGCGAAGAGCTGCTCCGAATCAGACAGGGTCACCGGCACGGCATCCGGTCCGTCCACCGAGCGGACGGCGGCCTTGATTGGATCTACCGGGAACCAGTGCCGCCGGTTGGCCCGCGGGGCGAACCGCGCGTAGCGGCCGTCTGGGAGTGGATACGTGAACGCGCCGAAGCGCTCGACCGCTCCCGTGTACAGGGGATGGTGACTCGCGCTCGCCGCGGCACCCGGAATCCACGCTTGCCACAGTCCGACCGCGGTCCAGGCGATGAGCACGCCCAGGGCAGCGGCCGGCAGGCCGGGCCGCACGGTCCTGGCGGCGGCAAGCCGCCGGATGACGCCCGGCCCCGCCTGCACCACGGTGAGCACCCCGCTCGTGGCCAGCAGCGGCTCGATCAGCCGGGGCGTGTCCTGCAGCGATCCGGTGTGCCCCCGGACGATGAAGATCACGAGGTACAGCAGCCAGTAGGCGTAGGTGCTGGCGGTCAGCAGCAGCAGTGGTGTCGCCCACCAGGCCCGGCCCCGGTACCAGGCCAGCCCGGCCAGGCCGGTCAGTTCCAGCACCGCCAGCGGCGTCATGGCCAGGAACGGCAGCGGGCTGGCCGAGATGCCGCCTGACCGGTACATGTCCATTTCCTGGACGCCGTGCATGATCGCCCATCCGGCGTACGGGACCACGTACCACGAGCTGACCACCACCGCCACCGCGATGATCAGCGCGACGTGCCTGAGGTAGCGGCTGCGCTCCGGGCTGCCCCGCCAGGTGACCACGATCAGGGCCGCTATCCCCAGCGCGGCGTACGCGAGGAAGGCCCAGTACACCGCGATGATCAGGCCGCCGATCAGGCCGGCGGGCAGCCAGTGCAGCCTGCCCTTCGGGGGCTGCCCGAACGCCGCCAGCGCCCATGGCGCGACCACGACCAGGACCAGGACCTCGTACGCCTTTTCCGGCAGCCCGAAGGCCAGCAGGACCGGGAGCGTGACCGCCAGCGCGACCGGTCCGGGAACGAGCCGCCGCCACAGCGCGAAACCCGCGACGACGGCCCCGGACAGGGTGATGATCTCGGCCGGGCCGAGCAGCTGCCAGGCCGGCGTGTGGATCAGTGCCGCCGTGCGGCCGACCAGCCACGGGAACAGCGGCGGGTAGTGGGAGGGGACGGAGGGCACGATTCCGTCACTGCTGCGCCAGGTAGCCGCGTACCGGTTCGCCATGGCTGCCAGGCGCCCGGCGTCGTGTCCCAGCCCGCCGAAGCCGAACGGCGTGCCGTGCAGCGCCAGCCGCAGGGTGAACGCGATCCACCCGGCGAACAGCCCCGCCGCGACGCCGCTGGCCAGCTCGGCACCGAGGCGCCAGGCAAGGACCGCCAGGATGACGACACCGGCCGCGGCGGCTGCCAGCGGCACCAGGGCGGGCCCCAGGCTGAACGGGTCGCCCGGCCGCATGAGACGCACTGCGATCACGGCCACTGGCAGGCACGCCAGCCAGACGAGCAGGGCTATCAGCGACGGATTCGCCACCCAGCGTGACGCGGCGGCCGGGCGCCGGCCGTCCTGATCCTGGCGGGGCGGAGGGGTACTGGCGGCCGCTGGATCAGCGGGTACGGCGGTGGCCGAGGGCTGTGCCGTCACCCCAGCTGGCGCCTTACCCAGGGCCGGCGCTTCCCCCGTGCTGTCAGGCACCGGTGGTCACCTCCCCGGCGAGCCAGGCGGGTGGTAGTAACGGTCCAGCCGGAGGACCCACGCGTGCAGGACCAGCGGGCCGGAGCGCAGGTCCCCGGCGCGCACCAGCACCGGCCGGTACGCGGCGAGCGCCCGTCGTGCCGTCGGGAACGACGCCGCGGACCTGCCGACCAGCAGCACCTCGGCCGGCCGCCTGCTCGTCAGCTGGCTGCGGGCGGCCGCGGTCAGCTGCGGCGTCTGCCCTTTCAGGCGGTTGTAGCCGGAGTGGTACATCCCGGTGGCGTAGGTGAGGTAGTCAATGCGGCGCTGGGTCAGCCGCCATACGAGCAGCTGCTCGCCGCGATAGGCCGCCGGGCCGACGAAGGCCGGCAGGGACGTCGCGATCCGGTAGCCGTCGATGTAGATCGATCCGCTGCCGCCGAGCGCGGTGGCGTAGGCGGGGGCGGGATCGAACCTGGGTTTCACGGTGCCAGGCGGCGGGGGATGGCGGGGAATGGGGGTCACGGTCAGCACCAGGACGGCGGCGGCGAGGCCGGCCAGCGCCAGCCCCGTCGTCGTGGCCGCCAGCGGCGGGCGGCGCAGCCTGCCGCAGCCGCGTGCGACTGCGGCCGCGGCGATGACGGCTGCGGCCAGCAGTGCCCCCCACGGCGCCCAGCCAAGCGCCGGCACCCGCGGCGCGGCCTCGTACCCGAGCGGGATGGCGAGCAGCACCGCGGCCGGCAGCCAGCGGGCGACCGGGTGGTCGGCCAGCGGCCGGGACAGCTCCGCGACCGTGATCGCCAGCACCAGGCAGACCCCGCCCCACAGCGTGGACGAGAAGTAGTGCTCCTCCAGGTCCTGGACGGTGCTCCCGAACTGCAACCAGGCAAAGGCGGCCAGTTGCAGCGCCCCCGCCACCCCTATCAGCAGCACCGGGACCGGTACCACGCGAGCGCGGCGGGCGACCGCCACCGCGAAGGCGCCCAGCACGGCCGGGGGAACGAGCAGGTAGGTCACGTACTTCGCCCACTGCCAGCTCGCCGAGTGGAACGTCGCCGTCTGCGAGGGCCGTGCCAGGTAGCGGACGCCCTGCCAGGTCAACGCGATGAAGTTGGCGTTGCCGAGCAGCACCGCCGAGGCCAGCGCCAGCAAGCCGGTGACCGCCGCCGCGACCCCGGCCAGCAGGGCCACGTCAGCGGCGAGCCCGGCCCGGTTCCGCGCCAGCCGCACGCCCAGGTAGCCGGCCAGCGTCGCGGCCACCAGCGGCACCGCCACCCCGTGCGACCACACCGCCAGCGTGAGCAGGGCTCCGCCGGCGGCGATCCAGGCCCGCCGCCATCGTGACGCACACGGCATCGCCAGGCACGCCAGCGCCCCGGCGGCGTAGGAGACGACCGCACTGTCCGGGTAGTCGGTCCCCCACGCTGTCACCAGCACCGGCGACGACAGCATGATCACGATCCCGGCCACCCCGGCGGGCGGGCCGTAGAGCCGGCGCAGCAGCAGGTAGACGGGGACTACCGCGACCAGCGCGAGCAGGTAGCGGGTGACGAAAAAGCCGGGCACGGCGCCGAAGGCGAGGTAGTCGAGCCGGGCGGGCACCAGGAAGCCGACCCGGCCTCCCTCGCGCATCCGTGCCCCCACCGACAGGGCGGCGGCATACCGGGTGAACACGTCATGCGGATTGACGATGTAGGAGGTATGGATGGCCGGGTCGGGCAGGACGCTCGGCGCCATCAGCCGCAGCCGCAGCACCAGCGCGGCGGCGGCCGGCGAGAGCACCACCCCGAGCGCCTCCAGCCACCCGGCCCACCGCAGCCACGGTCCCGCAGGCTGCTGGCGCTCGCGCCGCTGGCCTGCGGACATGGTGCCGGAACGACCGGCATGGCCGGACAAAACCTCCATGTCCTCACTACTATCGCATCGGCGCCGGCCGGACGCCGGAATTGGGGATCAGTCCGGCACATCACCAGGCGTGGCACTAAACTAGCGCGCTGTGCTGAATGACCACAGAATCGCCGTGGTGATGCCGGCCTA
>DASQSC010000108.1:0-2399 GCA_035642555.1 Streptosporangiaceae bacterium
AACGGGTACGGAGTGGTCGTCACCTTGAGGCGGAGCCGCTCGGCCAGGGTGAGGAACTCCTCGGCATCACCCCGGGTATTGGCCGTCACGCTGCGCAGGTTGCGTTCCTGGAACAAGTCCCGTTCGTAATCAAGCGGGGGAATGCCGGTCAGGTAGATCCCGGCGATCGCCAGCGTCCCGCCCCGGCCGAGCGCGTCCAGCGCGGCCGGCACCATGTCACCGACCGGTGCGAAAATGATCGCCGAGTCGAGCGGCACCGGCGCCGGGTCGAACGAATCCTGCACCGACGCCGCCCCCAGCGCGAGCGCGAGCTCGCGGGCGGCGGCGGCGCGGGTGAACACGTGCACCTCCGCGCCCTGGGCGATCGCCACCTGGGCTGCCAGGTGCGCGGAGCCGCCGAACCCCCACAAGCCGAGCGTGCCGCCGGGCGGGATCTCGGCCCGCAGCAGCGCCCGGTACCCGATGATCCCCGCGCACAGCAGCGGCGCCAGCTCGGCGTCGCTGAACCCGCCCGGCAGCGGGTGGGCGAACGCGTCCGCCACGGTCAGGTACTCCGCGTACCCGCCGTGCCGGTCCCAGCCCGTATACGTGGAGGCCGGGCACAGGTTCTCCTGCCCGCGGCGGCAGTACCGGCAGGACCCGTCGGTGCCCGCCAGCCAGGCGGCGCCGACCCGGTCCCCCGTCCGGAACCTGCTGGTCCCGGGGCCGGTGGCGGTCACCTCGCCGACCACCTCGTGGCCGGGGGTGACGCTTGGCGCCCGCGGCGCCAGGTCACCCTCGGCCAGGTGCAGGTCGGTCCGGCACACCCCGCAGCACAGCACCCGGACCAGCAGCTCGCCCGGGCCGGGCTCGGGCACCGGCCGGTCGGTCAGTAGCAGCGGCCCGGTGGCCACCGGGCCGGGCTTGTCCACCACCCACGCGCGCACAATCCCAACCGTAGTGACCCGGCCCCGGACCGGCCGCTACCAGGGCAGCACTCGGCACCCGGGTCGGCACTGCTACCAGGGCAGCACTCCGGAGCCGTCTTCGCCGGCAGTCCACAGGTGGCCCCAGAGCCTGCCGTCCGGCCCGTCGGCGGGCAGCGTCGCGAGGTGGACGCTGACCTCGGCGCCCTGCTCTGGCGTGCGGAACCCGCGGTGGCCGTTGAAGTCGGTGTCGCAGTAGCCGGGATTGGCGGCGTTGACCTTGATCGGGGTTTCCCTGAGCTCTTTCGCGTACATGGCGGTCACCATGTTGAGCGCGGCCTTCGAGGACGGGTAGGGCACCGAGGCCAGCCCCGCCATCGGGCCGTCGGGGTCGCTCATCGACGTGATCGAGCCGACCTCGCTGGAGACGTTCACGATCCGGGCGGCCGGCGCTTTCCGCAGCAGCGGCAGCATCGCGTTGGTCACCTCGACCACGCCGAAGACGTTGGTCTCGAACACCTCCCGCAGCGTCCCGAGCGTGGTGGCGCTGGGCAGCCCGCCGCCGTCGGCCCGGACGATGCCCGCGTTGTTGACCAGGACGTCGAGCACGCCGTAGGTGGCGCCGATCCATTCCGCGGCCCGCTGCACGGACTTCTCGTCGGTGACGTCGAGTTGCACGAACGTGGCGTCAGCGCCACCGTCGCGCAGCGCCTGCTCGGCCTGCCGTCCCCGATCCTCGTCCCTGGCACCGGCCAGCACGGTGATTCCCCGCGCGCCGAGCAGCCGGGCGGTCTCGAATCCGATTCCCTTGTTGGCTCCGGTGATGAGTGCAATCGTGGTCATGCCAGCCATCATGGCCGCCGCCGGCGCCGGCCGGGAGAGCACGCCCGAGGCTGGGATCAGCGGTACCACCCTGCCCGCGGGCGGGATCGCGGAGGTTGCGGCATGCTGGAAGCGTGCCCGATGTGCTGAACCGCGCCGAGCTGGCGAAGTTCCTGGTAAGCCGGCGGCACCGGCTGCAGCCGGCCGATGCGGGCCTGCCCGCGGCCGGCCGGCGGCGCACGCCAGGCCTGCGGCGGCAGGAGGTCGCCCAGCTCGCGGGGATGTCGGTCGACTACTACATCCGGCTGGAGCAGGCGCGCGGCCCTCGCCCGTCCCGGCAGGTGCTGGCCGCCCTGGCCCGCGCGCTGCTGCTGACCAGGGACGAGCGCGAGTACCTGTTCCGGCTGGCGGGAGAGAACCCGCCGCCGGTGGCCGGCCCGTCCCGCGAGATCAGCCCGGGAATCAGGAACCTGATCGACAGCATGCCGGAGACCCCCGCTTACGTGGTCGACGCCAAGTACGACGTCCTGGCCTGGAACACGCTCGCGACCCACTTCATCGGGAACCTGGCCGGCCTCGCCGGGCCAGACCGGAACATGATCCGCTGGCTGTTCCGGCTGCCGGCGACGGCGCTGACGTGGACCGACCCGCAGGCGGTGCGGTTCACCCGGT
>DASQSC010000109.1:0-6338 GCA_035642555.1 Streptosporangiaceae bacterium
ACACCGAGGGAGCAATCATGCTGAACGCCGTGTGGGTGGCGGTGATCGTGGGCGTGGCGGCGTGGCTGGCACTCGTCTGCGTCGGCGTGTTCGTGCTGCTGCGGCTGGTACGGCTGGCGACTGACGCCAGCCAGGCCGTGACCGGGCTGCGCGAGCGCGGGGACCTGCTGGCCGAGCGCGCGCACGCGGCCATCGACCGGGCCGACGAGCAGCTGACGCGGACCAGCTCGATCACGGCCAGCATGGATGAGGTCACCTCCGCCATGGCGGAGCTGTCGCGGCGGCTGTCGGTGCTGATGCCGGTGGCCCGTGCCATCACCACCGGGGCCGGCGCCCCGCTGGTGCGGGTGTCGGCGCTGGCGTTCGGGGTGAACCGGGCACTGGGGCTGCGCCGGGAGGGCCCGGCCGGCGGCCACGGGCATGGCGATGCCAGAGCGCTGCCGCGCCGCGGCCCGGCCAGCCGGGGGGAGCTGACGGCCCGGCGGGAGCCGGGCGCGCGGAAGGCGGGTGCCCGGCGATGATCCGCAGGCTGACCTGGCTCATCCTGGGCGCGGTCCTGGGCGTGACCGGGTACCGGCGGCTGATCGCCCTGACCCGGTCGGTGTCGCCGGCCTTCCGGCGCCAGCAGCTCGCCGGGTTCGTGGCCGACGTACGGGAGGGCATGGCGCTGTACATGGAACGACATCCCGGCCGGCAAGACCGTACCCTCGAAGGTCAGACGGCCCGCCCGGGGCTGCCCGCCGCGGCACCCGGCGAGGGCACCTCCCCCGATGACGTGAAGGATGGCCGCTGATGGAGTCGGCAGAGATCGTCCGCCGTTTCCTGAGCTACTTCGAGCGGAGCGGGCACACCATCGTGCCCTCGGCCAGCCTGATCGCCGACGACCCGACGCTGCTGTTCGTCGTCGCCGGCATGCAGCCGTTCAAGCCCTACCTGCTCGGCCAGCAGCCCCCTCCCTTCCCGCGGGCCGCGGACGCGCAGAAATGCGTGCGCACCGTCGACATCGAGGAGGTCGGCAGGACTTCCCGGCACGCGACGTTCTTCCAGATGCTGGGCAACTGGTCGTTCGGCGACTATTTCAAGGAGAAGGCGATCCCCTACGCCTGGGAGCTGCTGACCAGGTCGGAGGCGGACGGCGGGTTCGGCTTCCCCGAGAGCCGGCTCTGGGCCACGGTGCTGCACGACGACGATGAGGCGTTCGCGATCTGGCGGGACGAGATCGGGCTGCCGCCGTCCCGCATCCAGCGCCGCGGGCTGGCCGACAACTACTGGCACATGGGCGTGCCCGGCCCCGGCGGCCCCTGCTCGGAGATCTACTACGACCGCGGCCCCGAGTACGGCCGGGACGGCGGGCCGGAGGCCGACGAGGACCGCTTCCTGGAGGTCTGGAACCTCGTCTTCATGCAGGACCAGCTCAGCAAGGTCCGGGCCAAGGATGACTTCGACATCGAGGGCCCGCTGCCCTCCCGCAACGTCGACACCGGGATGGGCCTGGACCGGATGGCCGCGCTGCTGCAAGGCGTCGACAACATCTACGAGGTGGACACCACCTGGAAGATCCTCGACCGGGCGGCGGAGCTCACCGAGCAGGCCTACGGCCGCGACGACCGGACCGACACCTCGCTAAAGATCATCGCTGATCACGTCCGCTGCTCCGTGATGCTGGTGGAGGATGGCGTGCTGCCGTCCAACGAGGCGGGCGGCTATGTGCTGCGCCGGATCCTCCGCCGGACCATCCGCAACCTGCGGCTGCTGTCGGGCGGCCAGCGCGGGGGAGCGGGCGGGCTGTCCTCGGCGCGGGGCGGGGAGGGCGAGCGGTACCTGCATGAGCTCACCGACGTCGCGATCGGCGCGCTAGCCCCGCAGTTTCCCGAGCTCGGCGCCGACGCGCCCCGCATCCACGGCGTGATCGACGCCGAGGAGGCGGCCTTCAGCTCGACCCTGCGCACCGGATCGGCCATCTTCGACGCCGCGGTGGGCGAGCTCAAGCGGCGCGGCTCGGCGGTGCTGCCGGGCGAGCAGGCGTTCCAGCTGCACGACACCTACGGCTTCCCGATCGACCTGACCCTGGAGATGGCCGGTGAGCAGGGCCTCTCCGTGGACGAGGAGGGCTTCCGGCGGCTGATGGCCGAGCAGCGCCGCCGCGCCAGGGAGGACTCGCGGGCGAAGAAGACCGGGAACGCCGACGTCTCGGTGCTCACGTCGCTGCTTGACCGGTCCGGCCCGGTCGCCTTCACCGGCTACGAGCAGGTGACGGGGGAGGCGACGGTCACCGGGCTGCTGGTCAACGGCGTCTCGGTGCCGTCCGCCGGGGCGGGCACGGAGGTGGAGGTGACCCTCGACCGCACCCCGTTCTATGCCGAGGGCGGCGGCCAGCTGCCCGACAGCGGGACCATCCAGACCGGTGGCGCCACCGGCGCGGCCGGGGGCGTGGTGGACGTGCGGGACGTGCAGGCGCCGGTGCCGGGGCTGGTCGTGCACCGGGGCGTGGTCACCTCGGGCGAGGTCCAGGTGGGCGCGCCCGCGCACGCGCAGATCGACGTGGAGCGAAGGCGGGCGATCTCCCGCTCCCACACCGCCACCCACCTCATGCACCGGGCGTTCCGCGGCGCGCTCGGGGAGTCGGCGGCCCAGGCCGGGTCGGAGAACGCGCCGGGCCGGCTGCGGTTCGACTTCACGGCCGGCGGCGCGGTGCCGCCGTCGGTGCTGCGCGACGTCGAGGACGAGGTCAACAACGTGCTCATCGGCGACCTGGACGTGCGGGCGTTCATCGCGCCTATCGACCAGGCGCGGGCGATGGGGGCGCTGGCGCTGTTCGGCGAGAAGTATGGCGACCAGGTGCGGGTGGTCGAGGTCGGGGACTACTCCCGGGAGCTGTGCGGCGGCACCCACGTGGCCCGCTCCGGCCAGCTCGGGCTGGTGAAGATCCTCGGCGAGGCCTCGATCGGGACCGGCGTGCGGCGGGTGGAAGCGCTCGTGGGCACGGACGCGTTCCGCTACCTGGCCACCGAGAGCCTGCTGGTCAGCCAGCTCACCGAGCAGCTCAAGGCGCGGCCGGAGGAGCTGCCGGACCGGGTCGCGGCGCTGCTGGCGCGGGTCCGCGAGGCAGAGCGTGACCTGGAGCGGCTCCGCTCCGCGCAGCTGCTGGCGGTGGCCGGCGACCTGGCCGCCAGGGCCGAGGACATCGGCGGGGTGGCGTTCGTGGGCTACCAGGTGCCGGACGGGACCGCCCCGGACGGCATCCGCAAGCTCGCGCTCGACGTCCGCGGCCGGCTGGCGGGCCGTCCCGCGGTGGTGATGATCGCGGGCGTCCCGTCCGACCGGCCGGTCGTGGTCATCGCCGTCAGCGATCAGGCACGGGAGCGGGGAGCCGCAGCCGGTGAGCTGGTGCGCACCGCTGCCCGCCAGCTCGGCGGTGGCGGCGGCGGCCGGGACGACGTGGCCCAGGGCGGCGGAGCGCCGCAGGGTGACCGGGCGCCTGCTGTGGTTGCGGAGGCATTTGCCGCGGTTCGGACTGTTGTGAGAGACATGGCACGGCCCGGTGGCGTAGCGTGAAATCGTGCTGCACCCATACCGATGCGCGGATGAAACCCGCAATCATAACGCGTACGAGGCACTGGGCGCGCGGAGGCTGATCGTGCGGGCTGGCGCGCGGCTGGCTGTCGACGTGGGGTCGGCGCGGCTCGGGGTCGCCCGCTCTGACCCCGGAGGCGTGCTGGCCAGCCCGCTTGCCACCGTTCGGCGCGGGCCGGGCGACATCGATCGCCTCGCCGCCCTGGCCGCCGATGCCGGGGCCATTGAGGTCGTGGTCGGGCTGCCGACCGGCCTGTCCGGGCGGGAGGGCACCGCCGCGGCAGCGGCGCGCGCCTTCGCGGCCGCGCTGGCGGCGCGGCTCGCTCCCGTGCCCGTGCGGCTGGTAGACGAGCGGTTCACCACCACGGTCGCCCATGCCGCGCTGCGGCAGGGCGGGCGGGATGCCCGCCAGCGGCGGCCGGTGGTGGACCAGGCAGCGGCGGCGCTGATCCTGCAAGGGGCTCTCGACTCCGAGCGCGCTACCGGGCGGCCAGCAGGCGAGCTGGTCGCGCCGCGCCCCGGAGCAGGTGTATGACCCGCCGCCGGAGGCGGGGGACAGACGGGGCGCAGGACGAAGCACGGGCCGACCATTTCGGCGAGCCCGCAGAGGATTACCGGGGCTACGGCGAGACAGGCCCGCACGATCTGGGGCCATACCAGGAGGACACCGGGCCCTGGGACACGGGCGGCTGGGATTCCGGGTCGGGAGCCTGGCCGGGCGCCGGGCCGCCGGAGCCGGACTGGCAGGCACACCCGTCCGGGCCGCTGCCCGGCCGGTCGGACCAGGCCGGCCAGCACCCGTCCGGCCCGCTGCCGCCGCTGCCCTCGTCCGACATCACCTGGCAGGGCGGGCATCCAACCGCTGATCAGGACTGGGACAGCCAGTTCGGCCCGCGGGAGGGGTACCCGGGTGACGGCTACTCCGGCGGTTACCCGGTAGGCGACCCGCGGACCGGTGGCGGCGCCGGCCAGGACGGGCCGGGCGACTTCGGCGGCTTCCGGGGCGGTGACCCGGGCAGCGGCGAGTACCCGGCTGACTATGCGTCCGGCGGGTACCCCGCTGACTACGGCGGCGGCTACGAGGGTGACGGCTACTCCGGCGGCTACCCGCCGGCCGGTTTTGAGCAGGGCTACTACGGTGACGGCGGCTTTGACGACGGCACCGGCCGGGACCCGGCGGCCGCGGCCGCCGGTGCGGGCCGCGGCCGCCGGGAGAAGCCCTCCAGCCTGGACGCAGCCGGCTTCGGGGAGGGTATCCCCGACGACCGGCCCGGGTACCCAGCAGCCGACGACTGGTACGCGGGCGGCGAAGATTCGCAGGGCTGGGCGGCGGACAGGCTGGACGAGGAGTTCCTGACCGATCCCCCTGCCCGCGGCCTGACCTCCCGGAACCGGGAGGGTAGCCGCCCGCGCGGCCGGGGCGGCCGCCCCGGCCGCAAGCCCCGGCGGGGGATGCGGCGGGTCGCGCCCTGGCTGGCCCTGGTCGTGGTGCTGGCGGTGGTGGGCGCCGTGGGCGGGGTCGGCTACCACTTCTACCGCACCTACATCAGCCCGGCGGACTACTCGGGGCCCGGCACCGGCGCGGTGACGGTCCGGATCCTGCCAGGGGACAGCGCCGCCGCCATCGGCGAGCGGCTGCAGCAGGCGGGCGTGGTGGCCAGCAGCCGCGCGTTCTCCAATGCCGCCAAGGCCAGCACGAAGGGGTCGTCGCTGGAGCCCGGCTACTACCGGCTGCACCAGCACATGAAGGCGTCGCTCGCGCTGGCGCTGCTGCTCAAGCCATCGGCGCGGGTCCAGCTCAAGATCGTCATCCCGGAGGGGTGGCGGCTCAGCCAGATCGTCGGCAGATTCGGCAAGCGGACCGGCGACGCCGCCGGCTACCAGCGGGCGGCCAAGAACGCCGCGGCGCTTAACCTGCCTGGCTACGCCCACGGAAACCCGGAGGGGTATCTGTTCCCGGCGACCTACACGCTGCCGCCCGGCACGCCCCCGCTGCAGGTCCTGCAGGCCATGGTGAAGCGGTTCAAGCAGGAGACCAGCAGCGTCAGCCTGCCCGCGACCGCGGTCCACGACCAGCTCAGCCAGGCTGACGTGATCACCGTCGCCAGCCTGGTCCAGGCCGAGGGCAGGGACGTCAAGGACTTCCCGAAGATCGCCCGGGTCATCTACAACCGCCTGAACACCGGGATGAAACTGCAGCTGGACAGCACAGTGATGTACGCGCTGCACACCTACGGGATCATGGCCAGCAGCCAGCAGCTGAACGTCAACTCCCCGTACAACACCTACCAGCACACCGGGCTGCCGCCGGGTCCGATCGACAGCCCGGGGGATGCCGCCATCCGGGCCGCGCTGCACCCGGCCGCCGGGGACTGGCTGTACTTCGTGACCGTGAACCCGAAGACCGGGCAGACCGAGTTCACCAGCGACCCCGCGGTGTTCCAGCAGCTCAGGGCCGAGCTGGCGAAGAACCTGGGGCACAAATAGGGCGTGTCCCGTGGACCTCGGCCGTCGAGCACGGGATCTGCGGGACCGGCCCCGACCCCATACGCTGGCGGCATGAAGGCGGCGGTACTCGGGTCCCCGGTCGCCCATTCCCTGTCGCCGGTCCTGCACCGGGCCGCCTACCAGGCACTGGGCCTGACCGGATGGTCCTACCAGGCCATCGAGTGCGACGAGGCCGGCCTGCCGGGGCTGCTGGCCGGCTGCGGGCCGGGCTGGGCCGGGCTGTCGCTGACCATGCCGCTGAAGCGGGCCGTGCTGCC
>DASQSC010000110.1:0-2839 GCA_035642555.1 Streptosporangiaceae bacterium
TTCGTGCACGAGCGATTCGCCGCCGCCGGCGCCAGCGCGGCTGAGCAGGCCGGGGTCGGCGCGGCCGGCCGGATCAGCTACGGGCGGGTGCCCGGGTTCCGCCCGGTGGCCGAGTTCCGGGCAGGCCAGCCCGCGGGCCGGCCGGAGGACCGGACCGCGGGCGCGACCATGCACTACACCTCGGGCACGACCGGCCGGCCCAAGGGGGTGCGGCGGGAACTGTCCGGCCTGGACCCGGACGAGTCCGCGGAGCTGGGGACGGCGCTGCCGCAGTTCTTCGGGATCACCCCGGGCCGGCCGAACGTGCACCTGATCACGTCGCCGAACTATCACACCGCGGTGACCGTGTTCGGGGCGGGAGCCGTGCACCTGGGCCATTCCCTGGTGTACATGGACGCCTGGGACGCGGAGCAGGCCCTGGCGCTGGTGGAGCGGCACCAGGTGACCAGCACGCACATGGTCCCGACCCACTTCAAGCGGATGCTGTCGCTGCCGGCCGCGGCCCGGCGCCGGTACGACCTCTCCTCGATGCGGTGGCTGCTGCACGCCGCCGCGCCCTGCCCCGTCGGCATCAAGCGGGCCATGCTCGACTGGTGGGGCCCGTGCGTGTACGAGTACTACGCGGCCACCGAGGGCGGCGGCACGATCGTCACCCCGCAGGAGTGGCTGGCCCGCCCGGGCACGGTGGGCCGCCCCTGGCCGGTCAGTGAGATCATGATCGCGGGCGACGACGGGGCGCAGTGCCAGCCGGGCACGCCGGGCACCGTGTACATGCGGATGTCGCTGTCGGAGTTCCGGTACAAGGGCGACGCGGTCAAGACCGAGGCGTCCCGGCTGCGCGGGTTCTTCACCGTAGGCGACGTCGGATACCTGGACGACGACGGGTTCCTGTTCCTGTGCGACCGCAAGGCCGACATGATCATCTCCGGCGGGGCGAACATCTACCCGGCCGAGATCGAGGCGGAGATCATCATGCACCCGCTGGTCGACGACGTCGCCGTGTTCGGGGTGCCGGATGACGACTGGGGTGAGTCGGTCCGGGCGGTGGTCCAGCCCGCCGCGGGGGCGGAGCCGGGCCCGGAGCTGGCGGCTGACATCTTCGCCTCGCTGGACGGGCGGCTGGCCCGGATGAAGTGGCCGAAGACGATCGATTTCATGAGCGAGCTGCCCCGGGACCCCAGCGGCAAGCTGCTCAAGCGCCGCCTGCGCGCCCCGTTCTGGGAGGGCCGCTCCGCGGCGATCTAGTCGCGCCCGCCGAGCTGGTCGCGCCCGCCGGGCTAGCCGTGCCAGCCGGGCGGCCGGGGCGGGCTACGCCTGCCCGGCGCCGGCCAGGACGCCCAGTAGCTGGCCAACCGCTGCCGGCGCCGACGGCCCGTCACAGGTGAGCGCGAGCACCTGGCGGCTGGCACCGGGCAGCGGCAGCGGCGTGACGCCCGGATGGCGGGCCGCCCGCAGTGCCAGCTCGGGCAGGATCGTGACCCCGAGCCCGGCCGCGACCAGCGCCTGCGCGGCAACGTGATCATCGGTGGCGGCGGCGATCCGGGGCGAGAAGCCGGCCCGCCCGCAGGCCCACAGCAGGTAGCCGCGGCTGTCCGCGGACCCCGCGATCCAGGGCAGCTGACGGAGGGCCGCCAGCAGGCCCGCGGCGCCGCCGCCGGCCGGCGCCGGACGGCTACCCGCCCCGGCGGCCTCCCCTGCCGCTGTGACCAGCAGTACCGGCTCGGAAAGGATCAGCCGGGCGGGCCCGGACCCGGTCACCGGGGAGCTTTCGTACACGGCCTCGCCGTCTTGCAGGTACCGGGTCGCCAGCGCGACGTCAGCCTGCCCGGCCGCCAGCAGCCGGGCGGCCTCGGCCGGCTCCGCCTCGGTCAGCAGCAGCCGCGTGCCGGGATGCTCGGCCCGCAGCCGGGCCGCGGCGCCGGGCACGATGGTGGCCAGGGCGGAGCGGAAAGCCGCCAGCCTGACCTGCGACAACGGCGGCGCGAGCTGGGCGGCCAGCTCTTCCTCGGCCGCCTCCAGCCGGCCGAGGATCTCCTCGGCCCGGTCGGCGAGCAGCCGCCCGGCTCCGGTCAGCCGGATACCCCGGCCCGACCGCTCGGTGAGCTGGGTGCCGGTTTCCGCTTGGAGCCGTGCCAGATGGTGGCTGACCGAGGGCTGGGCGTAGTTCAGCGCCCGGGCGGCAGCGGTGACCGATCCGTGCCGGGCCACGGCGACCAGGACTCGCAGCCTGGTCACGTCCAGCATGCAGCAAGGATAGATCGCCGCGATCTTCGCAGGCCGGACCGGAACCGGGCTGGCGATGCCGAGCGGGCCAGCTGACCTGGAACGGGCCGGCAGCCCGGTCAGCGGTCCAGCAGCGGAGCGGCGGGATCCCGCACCGGCTGGCCCGCATCCCGGCGGCGGCGCCAGGCCAGGCCGGAGAGCGCCTCCAGCACCACCCGCCCCGCCAGCAGGGCGGTGACGTCGGCGCAGTCGTACGGCGGCGCCACCTCCACCACGTCCATGCCCGCCAGCGGCAGCTCCATCGCGACCCGCCGGACCGCGTCGAGCAGCTGGCGCGCGGTCAGCCCGCCCGGCTCGGGGGTGCCGGTGCCCGGCGCCATGCCGGGGTCCACCACGTCCACGTCCACGGACAGGAAGACCGCCTCGCACTCGTCGGTGGCGATCGCGAACGCCTCGGTCAGGCACTCGTCCAGGCCCCTCGCCACCACCTCGGACATCTCGTAGCTGCGCATCCGCTGCCCCGCCATCCAGGCCAGCGTCTCCGGCCCGGGCCAGTAGCCGCGCAGGCCGATCTGCAGGAACCGGTCCCCGCGCACGGCGCCCGACTCGATCAGCC
>DASQSC010000111.1:0-4471 GCA_035642555.1 Streptosporangiaceae bacterium
TTCGGCCAGGCGGAGAAGCTGGTGGACCAGATGTCGCTGGTCATCGGCGGGTCGGCGGCGATCACCGCGGTCGCGGCGGCGCGGCTGGGGCTGCGGGTGGAGCTGGTGGCGGCCGTGGGCGACGACAGCGCCGGGGACTTCATGCTCCGCCAGCTCGCGGCGGAAAACGTCGGCACCAGCGGGGTCGTCGTCCGCGACGACCTGCCGACCGGGATGACCGTGGCGCTGTCGGCCGGGGCCGACCGGGCGATCCTGACCGCGACCGGGGCGCTGGCGTCGCTGACCGCCGGCGACGTGCCGGCCGGGCTGCTCACCAGCGCCCGGCACGTGCACGTCAGCTCATACTTCCTGGTGGCCGAGCGGCTGGGGCCGGGGCTGGCGGCCGTGTTCGCCGCCGCTCGCGCCGCCGGGGCGCTCACCTCCCTCGACACCAACTGGGACCCGTCCGGGGCGTGGCACGACGAGCACCTCCCCGGCATCCTGGCCCAGGCCGGGCTGCTGCTGCCGAACGAGGCGGAGGCGCTGCGGCTGGCCGGCCAGCCGACGCTGGCGGCGGCGGTCCCGGTGCTGGCCGGTTCTGGCGGCGGGCTCGTGGTCAAGCTGGGGGAGCGCGGGGCGCTGGTCGCCGGCGTTCGCGAACGGATACACCTCCCGCCGATGCGGCCGGTCGACACGACCGGGGCGGGGGACTGCTTCAACGCCGGGCTGATCGCCGGGCTGCTGCGGGGCATGCCGCTGCCCGAGGCCGCCGCGCTGGGCTGTGCCGCTGGCGCGCTGTCCACCCGGGCGCCCGGCGGGACGGCCGCCAGCCCCGGCCTGGAATCGGCGCTGGCACTGGCCCGGACGGCCACGGTGTCCAGGTGCTAGCGAGAGCGCCTGGCGGCAATGGGAAGCGGGTTCTCAGCGAGAATTAAGCGGGGTGATGCAAGGTCTGTGGGTGCCGCCTGCAACCATTGACCGTACCTGGAGCCGGACGGCTCTCACCCCCCACCAGATGGCGAGGTGACCTTGCAGACCCAGGACGAGATGGAGCGCGAGCTCATCGCCCTCCGCGTGGCGCCGCCCCTGACCCGCCCTGGCATCGCGCTGCGGGCGACCGCGATCGCGCAGCGGGCAGCCGCCTGGATCAGGGCCCACAGCTGGCCGATCCTCGTGTACGCCGGCACCCGGATCGTGCTGCTGCTGGTGGCGTGGCTGGACGTGATCATCACCCGCCACCCGCTCGCCGGCGAGCTGTCGCTGTTCGACGGCCGCTGGTATCTGGCCGTGCTGGATGCTGGCTACCCGGATTACGCGGTGCATGGGAAGTCGACCCTGGGGTTCCTGCCGGCCTATCCGCTGGCGATCCGGGCCGTGGCCACCGTCACCACCTCGTCCCCGCTAGTGGCGGCGCTGCTGATTTCCTTGGCTGGCGGCCTGGTCACGGCGGTGCTGCTGGGCCGGCTGACCGGCCACTGGTGGGGGGAGCGCGGTGCCCGCAAGGCCGTGCTGGTGTACTGCCTGTTCCCCGGCTCGATCGTGTTCTCGATGGCCTACTCCGAGTGCCTCACGCTGCCGCTGGTGCTCGGATGCCTGCTGGCGCTGCGGCGGCGCCGGTGGGCGCTGGCGGGAGCGCAGGCAGCGGTCGCCGGCGCCGTCGAGCCCGCCGCCGCGATCCTGATCCTGGTCTGCCTGGCGGTGGCCTGGCAGGAGATCGCATCCGCGGGCTGGCAGGACCGGGCCGCCCGGCGGTCGTTGCTCGCCCCGCTGCTCGCCCCGGCAGGCCTGGCCGCGTTCGCGGTGTACCTGTGGGACCGGACAGGCACCCCGTTCGCGTCGCTGGCCGCCCAGCGCTACGGGTGGCACCAGGGCGACCCGTTCGCGCTGCTGGACCAGCCGGTGGCGCAGCGGCTGCTGGCCCACCCGGTGTCGGTGTTCGGCCACCTGGGCAACTTCAGCCTCTGGAACGGCCTGCTCGGGACGGTCTTCCTGCTGTTCGCGCTGCGTCAGCTGTGGCGCTACCGGGACGAGCTCAGCCCGGGCACGATGGTGTGGACCCTCGGGGTGGGGGCCATGACCCTGTGGTCGGTGATGACCCTGACCAACGCCCGGATGCTGCTGATCGCCTTCCCCGCCGTGGTCATCTGGGCCCGGGTTCTTGAGGGCCGCAGATTCCGCCTGTTCCTGGCCGCGGAAACTGCTGTGTTCGTGCTCGCCAGCGCGCTCACCCTGGCAGGTCTTATGCTGCCGTGAGGGAGGTTGCTGCTCGGTGACACAGGTCTCCACCCCTCCGGCTGAGCCTTCCGGGCCGACCGGTCTGGACGGCCGGTCCGGGACATATCGCCCCGTTCCGGGACATGGCCCGGTCGAGCGGGTCATGAGCACGGTGATCCGCAAGCTTGCCTCCAGCAGGCTGTCGGACCCGGTTGTCGCCATGACCGTGTCCGGTGCGGGCCTGCTGCTGGGGATGCTGGTCGGGGCGACCGCGCCGAACGCGGAGACGCTGCCGGTCCGGCTGCCGCTGTCGGTCCTGCCGCCGCTGGGCCACTCCGAGACCCACGTGATCATCGCCTCGGTGATGCTCTACACCGGGGACGTCCTGGCCTGCCTCGGCCTTGCGGGCATGCTGTGGGCGCACAGCCAGGGCTGGCGGCCCGACCCGCGGCACCTGCTGCTGGGCAGCGCGGCGATCGTCGCGGTCATGGTCAGCCTCACCCCGGTCGGGTCATCCGACACCGCCAGCTACGCGGCCTACGGCCGGATAACCACGCTGGGCGGGAACCCGTACGTCACCAACCCGATGGCCTGGCTGGGGACCCATTCCCCCTACACCCATGCCGTCGGCACGCTGTGGAAACAGCAGCCGTCCGTGTACGGCCCGTTCGCCACCTGGATCCAGTCCTTCGCCGCCTGGATCGGCGGCCCGCACGTGGTCAGCACCATCTGGGTGCTGATGATCCTCAACGGCGCCGTCTTCATCGGGGTCGGCCTGCTGCTGCTCAAGACCTCGGACGACCCGGTGCGGGCGACCCTGTTCTGGACCGCGAACCCGGTGCTCATCCAGCAGCTGGTCAGCGGCGGTCACCTGGACACGCTGGTGGCGGGCGCGGCGATCTGCTCGATCCAGGTGGCGCGCCGGGTCTCCGGCACCTGGGGTGACGTCCTGATCGGCGTGCTGCTGGGGATCGCGTGCGGGATGAAGGCCAACGCGGTGCTGGTCGCGCTCGGGCTGGCGGTGCCGCTGCTGCGGCGGCGCGAGTGGCTGCGCACCGCCCGGATCGCGGCGGTGACCCTGCTCACCGTCGCGGTGCAGTACGGCGCGTACGGACTGGTCGCGCTGAAACCGGTCTTCGGCGGGCTGAAGCTGGTCACGCTGCCGTCGCCGTGGCGGCTGGGGCAGCTCGCCGCCACCGGGCTCGGCGCCAGCCCGGACACGGTGTCGACGGTCATCGGCCTGCTCTGGCCGGTCGCGATGATCGTGGTCGCCTGGTTCATCTACTGGCGGATCGCCTCCGACCAGCCGCGCGAGGTGGTGGCGCCGTTCGCGCTCACCTTCGCCTGGATCCTGGTCGCACCCTGGGTGATGGCCTGGTACACCGGCATCGCCTGGGTCGCGCTGACCCAGGTCCCGCGGAACCGGATGACCCGGTGGCTCACGCTGGTCACGGTCTTCCTGGCGTTGTGTCATTCCAGCGGCGGGCAGGCCGTGCCGGGACGATGAGCGCCGAGGCTCAGGTGCGGCCGGGCGAGGCTGACGCCCGCCCGGCGCAGCGCCAGGCCCGCCCCGGCCAGCTGATACGACGTCACTGGCTGGCCATCGTGCTGCTGGCGGCCGGCCTCGTGCTGCGGGTGCTCACCGAGCTTGCCTACCGGCCCGCGCTGTTCTTCACCGACACGGTGCGGTACCTGTACAACGCGGAGGGCATGGACCCGGTCGGGTACAAGGGCCCGCTGCGGGTGATCCTGCTGGCGGGCAACTTCAACGCGGTCGCCGCCATCCAGCACCTGCTGGGCCTGGCCATGGCCGTGGTCATCTACCTGCTGCTGCTGCGCCGGGGGGCGCCGCGCTGGCTGGCCGCGCTGGCCATGGTCCCGGTCCTGCTCGATGCCTACCAGCTGCAGAGCGAGCAGACGATCCTGCCTGGCACCTGGTTCCAGGCCCTGATCGTGGCCGGGCTCGCGATCCTGCTGTGGCGGCCCACCTTGGTTGGCTGGCGGCGGGCCGCCGCCGCGGGCGCGGTGCTTGGCACCTCGGCGCTGTTCGCCCAGATCGGCGAGGCGCTGCTGGTGCCCGCGCTGATCTTCGTCATCACCATTGCTGGCTGGCGACGGGCGCTGGCCAGCGGGGCGGCGCTGGCCGCGGCGTTCGCGGTGCCGATCCTCGCCTACTGCACCGGCTCCTACCTGATGACCGGGGACTTCTTCCTGTCGCACACCGGGGCCACGTCCTTCTACGGCCGGACGGCGGCGGCCGCCGACTGCGCCACCCTCC
>DASQSC010000112.1:0-3811 GCA_035642555.1 Streptosporangiaceae bacterium
GGAGCTGCCCCCGGCCGACGGCCGGCGGGATGGTTCCGGGGCCCGGATCATCGGTCCGCTGGCCGCACTCGGCGGCCTGGCGCCGCCCGCGTAGCCGCCTGCTGCGTCAGGCGACCGCCTGGCCGGCGCCGGGGCTCACCGCCGTCAGGGCCGAAATCAGCTCGCGCGGGCCGGCCGGCGCCGGCGTGCCCGGCAGCCGGGGCCGGCTGCTGCCCGGCCGCAGGTCGCCGTACTGCCACCAGCGGGCGATGGTGATGCCCTTCGGCCCGGGATCGAACAGTGCCCCGCGGAAGCAGCCGCGCCGCCCGAGGGCGGTCAGGTCCGCGTCGTCATCGGGCAGCGTGGCCGCGAAGGCGGCGGCGTCGAGCAGGGCAGCCACGCAGCGGGCGGTGGACAGCGGGTCGCTTCCCGCATACGTGAGGCGCCACCCCGCCTGCGTGCGCAGGAAATCAGCGATGAGTGATTGTCTCGTCACGTTGTGAATTCTATCGGGCACTGCTCGTAACTACGGGGTCTTCTTTGCCGAACGGTGGCCGTCACGCGGACTGTCCCTTGCCGGCGCCAGTGCCCGCACACCGCAGTCCCGGGGAGGGCCCCGTTACGCGTCGATGCGCGATGGATCGAGTTCGCTTGCCCCGCTGACGATGCTGTGCTGGCCCGGGGGACAACCCCCGGAACCCCCGGGCAGAGCCCTCTCACGCATCAATGCGCGATGGATCGAGTTCGCTTGCCCCGCTGACGATGAAATCGCGACGGGGCCCCACCTCGCTGCCCATGAGCAGGCCGAACATCGCGGCGGCGGCCTCGGCGTCGCCGATCTTGATGCGGCGCAGCAGCCGGTGGCGCGGGTCCATGGTGGTCTCGGCGAGCTGACCGGCGTCCATCTCCCCCAGGCCTTTGTACCGCTGCACCGGCTCCTTCCAGCGCTGCCCCCTGCGCTCGAGCTCGATCAGGGCCCGCCGCAGCTCGCTGTCGGAGTAGGTGTAGCGGTACTTCTGCTGGCCCTTGCGGGTGCTGGTGAGCTCGACCCGGTGCAGCGGCGGCACCGCCGCGAATACCCGGCCGGCCTCCAGCATCGGCCGCATGTACCGGTGGAACAGGGTCAGCAGCAGGGTCCTGATGTGCGCGCCGTCCACGTCCGCGTCAGCCATGATGATCACGCGCTGGTAGCGGGCGGCGTCCAGCTCGAAGCTGGCACCCGAGCCGGCCCCGATCACCCGGATGATGTCCGCGCACTCGGCGTTCTTGAGCATGTCGGCCAGGGACGCCTTCTGCACGTTGAGGATCTTGCCGCGGATCGGCAGCAGCGCCTGGAACTCCGAGTCCCGCGCCAGCTTGGCGGTTCCCAGCGCCGAGTCGCCCTCCACGATGAACAGCTCGCTGCGGTCGTCGGCGCTGCGGCAGTCCACCAGCTTGGCGGGAAGGGCCGAGGTGGCGAGCGCGGACTTGCGGCGCTGGTTGTCCCGGTGCTCGCGGGCGGCGATCCGGGTCTTCGCGGCGGCGACGATCTTCTCGAGCAGTGCCCGGGACTGCTGCCGGGTCCGGCCGCGGGACTCCAGGGACGACCTGAGCTCGGCGGACACCACCTGGCCCACGATCCGGGAGGCCGCCGGGGTGCCCAGCACCTCCTTGGTCTGCCCCTCGAACTGCGGCTCCGGCACCCGCACCGCCACCACTGCGGCCAGGCCCTCGGCGGCGTCCTCCTTGAGCACCGGCTCGTCGCCGTTCTTGAGCAGCCGGGTCGCCCGTAGCTGGTCGTTCAGCGTCCTGACCAGGGCCCGCTCGAAGCCCGTGACGTGGGTGCCGCCCTTGGGGGTGGCGATCACGTTGACGAAGGAGCGGACCACGGTGTCGTACCCCGTGCCCCACCGCAGCGCGACGTCGACCGAGAGCTCACGCTCCACGTCTGTCGGGGTGAGATGGCCGCGGTCGTCCAGGACCGGCACCGTCTCGGTGAAGCGGCCCGAGCCGGTCAGCCGGATCACGTCGGTGACCGGCTCGCCGGGGGCCAGGTGGGCGCAGAACTCGCTGATGCCGCCGTCGAAGCGGAATTCCGCCTCCCGCGACTGCGCCGGATCCGCGGCCGCGTCCCCGGCCGGCGGAAGCGCCCGCTCCCCCGCCAGCAGACCGGCCCGGTCCCCGGCCGCCCGGTCCGCGTCCGGCCGCTCGTCCCGCAGCCGGATGGCCAGGCCCGGCACCAGGTAGGCGGTCTGGCGGGCGCGCTCGGCCAGCGCCGGGTAGCTCCACTGCGCGTCCTTGACGAAGACCTGCGGGTCGGGCCAGAACCTGACCGTGGTGCCGGTCTGCTTCTTCGGCAGCTTCCGGAGCTGTCGCAGGCCCGCCTTGGCCCGGAACCTGGCGTCCGGCCCGTCGCCGTCGAACTCGCCCGGCACGCCCCGGCCGAAACTGCCGGCCCATTCCCGGCCGTCCCGGTCGACCCGCACGTCGAGCCGGACCGCCAGCGCGTTCACCACCGAGGCGCCGACCCCGTGCAGGCCCCCGGACGCGGTGTAGCTGCCGCCGCCGAACTTGCCGCCGGCATGCAGCCGCGTCATGACCAGTTCCACGCCGGTCAGCCCGGTCTTGGGCTCCACGTCCACCGGGATGCCCCGGCCGTTGTCGCGCACCTCCGCCGACCGGTCCTGGTGCAGGATGACCTCGATCTCGGAGCAGTGGCCGGCCAGCGCCTCGTCCACGGCGTTATCGAAGATCTCCCAGAGGCAATGCATGAGGCCGCGGCCATCGGTAGATCCGATATACATGCCGGGCCGCTTCCGGACCGCCTCCAGGCCCTCGAGCACCGACAGATGGCGGGCGGTGTACCCGTCAGAGCCGCGCCCGGCAGGGCGCAGCGGCCGGGCGGGGGCTTCGCGAACCGCGGTCACGGGGCTCACTCCTCGAACTGGTTGGCGGACCATCCGCCAGACGTACCCTAACCGGGGCGGCCGGGTGCCGCGCGCCGGCACGCCGAGACATACCTGGTCACCTGGGATAACACGTCCGATACAGTGGTGGGCCAGGTTAGTGCGCTGGAAGGCAGGCGTTCGCTCTTGGCGTACGACGGGCCGGACAGGGAAGTCCAGCACCCGGGAGGCTGTTGTCAACATCGATGACGGATGGCAGACATCAGCCGGACCGAGGGCCGGCAGCGCGACGCGAGGGAGGCGAAATGACCGGGGCCATTGCTCCAAGCAAGCCGCTTACCGCCATGGACGTCTGCGACCGGTGCGGCGCCCAGGCATATGTCCGTGTCGTGCTCCCGGGACAGACCGAATTGTTCTTCTGCGCGCACCACAGCCGCCAGCACGCTGACGCGCTGGCCAAGGTGGCCGTCGAGATCCAGGACGAGACCGAGCGGCTCTCCCAGGACGACTAAGCGAGGGGGGCCGGGTCCCCCTGGCGGACGCCGGGGACCCGGCCCGGCCCAGGATGGGGCCGTCGGCGCCGGTCAGCGCCGGCGGCCTCAATCCAGGTAGTCGCGGAGGACCTGGGACCGGGACGGATGGCGCAGCTTCGACATCGTTTTCGACTCGATCTGCCGGATGCGCTCCCGGGTGACCCCGTACACCTTGCCGATCTCGTCCAGGGTCTTGGGCTGGCCGTCGGTCAGGCCGAACCGCATCGACACCACCCCGGCCTCCCGCTCCGACAGCGTGTCAAGGACCGAGTGCAACTGCTCCTGCAGCAGCGTGAAGCTGACCGCCTCACCGGGCTGGATCGCCTCGGAGTCCTCGATCAGGTCCCCGAACTCGCTGTCGCCGTCCTCGCCCAGCGGGGTGTGCAGCGAGATGGGCTCCCGGCCGTACTTCTG
>DASQSC010000113.1:0-2505 GCA_035642555.1 Streptosporangiaceae bacterium
ACGCACCGGAACTCGGACAGGTCCGCGGTGCTGGCGCCGGCCAGCGAGCGTACCTCATCCCGCCAGCGAGGCTGGTGCCAGGACGCGTCGGCGACCACGCTCTGGCCGCCTGCCAGCGCGGCCCGGGCCTGCCGCAGCACCTCGGTGTAGGTCGCCTCGGTCATCTCCGGCCGGTACAGGCCCTGGCCGAACGGGGCCACCGCGGAGGCGCCCGGGGCAAGCCCGGCGAGCTGCTTGCGCACCTCGTCGGAGCGGACCAGGACGGCGCCGAGCGCGGACGCGACCCTGGCAGCCAGGGTCGATTTCCCGGTGCCGGGCAGGCCGCCGATCACCACCAGCCGCACCCGGCCCGCGGCCAGGTGCCGGTCCGCCAGCTCCAGCAGCTGCCGGGCATCCCGCGCCGACTCCGTCCGCCGCTGCGACCCCTCGGCCGCCTGCTCACAGGCCAGCGCCGCCACCTTGCACCGCACCTGGGCGCGGTAGGCGATGTGGTGGTGCGCGAGCGAGTCCGGCCAGTTGTCGCCGGAGAACTCCCGGTAGGCGGCGAGGAACTCTGCCGTCAGGTCCGCGCGGCCCAGCCGTTCCAGGTCCATCGCCAGGAACGCGACGTCAGCCAGGACGTCGTCCCACCGCAGGGCATCGTCGAACTCCAGGCAGTCAAGCACCCGGGGACCGTCATCCAGCAGGAAGATGTCGGTCGCGAGCAGGTCGCCGTGCCCGTCGCGGGCGCAGCCGCCCGCTATCCGGGCGGCGATCAGGTCACCGCGCCCGGCCAGGTACCGGCGGGCCAGGGTGATCACTCGCTCTGCGGTGACCCGGTCCAGCAGCGTCCCGGCGAACCTGGCCATCTCGGCCGCGTTCGCTTCCCAGCGGGAGCGCAGCGCGTCCCGGCTGGCCGCGGCGGCGATCCGGTCGGACGTGGCGGCCCGGGCGTGGAACGAGGCCAGCACCCGGGCGACCCGGCGGATGTCCGGGCCGAGCGGCTCGCCGGCCGCGGCGAGCGTGGCCAGGCGGCGGCTGGCCGGCAGGCGGCGCATCACCACCAGGTGATCGCACGGCTGCCCGTCCGGGCCGAGCAGGTCGGCAACGCCGAGGTACACGTCCGGCGCGAGCCGCCGGTTGAGCTCCACTTCCCGGTGACAGGCCCGCCGGCGGGCCTCCCGGCGGCGGTAGTCGAGGAACCCGAGGTCGACGTGCTTCTTGAGCTTGTAGGCACGGTCACCGGCGAAGAACACGATGCCCGAGTGCGTCTCAGCGACCGCCGCGGGACCGGGCCCGGCGCCGGCCCCCCGGGCAGCCCCGCCGCCCTCAGGCGGTGGCATGCGCGGGCGCGAGGTGTCCGGTGAACCAGTCGCGCGCCAGCTCGGCCACACGCTCAAGGGCACCCGGCTCCTCGAACAGATGGCTCGCGCCGGGCACCACGGTCAGCTGGTTCTCGCATCGCAGATGCTGTTGGGCGTTCCGGTTCATGCCGATCACGGCATGGTCGAGGCCGCCGACGATCAGCAGGGTCGGCGCCGTGACCTGATTCAGCCGGGGAATCGCGAGGTCGGGCCGGCCGCCGCGGGACACCACCGCCGCGGCCTGATTGCCCGGCTCGGCAGCCGCCCACAGCGCCGCCGCCGCGCCGGTGCTCGCCCCGAAGTAGCCGACGGGCACCCCCGCTGCCGCCTCCTGCGTGCGCAGCCAGCCGGTGGCGGCGGTCAGCCGGGCGGCCAGCAGCCCGATGTCGAACACGTTGCTGCGGTCACCCTCCTCTTCCGGCGTGAGCAGGTCAAACAGCAGGGTGCCAAGCCCGGCCCCGGTGAGCACGCCGGCCACATACCGGTTCCGCGGGGACATCCGGCCGCTGCCGCTGCCATGCGCGAACACGACCAGCCCGGCGGCGGCCGGGGCGGGGACGGTGAGGTGGCCGGGCAGGCGTACCGGCCCCGCCTCGACCGTGACCTCCTGGTCCACGTGAGGTGGTGTCCCGCCGGGGGTGGCCTGCTCCAGCAGGGCGATGACCTCGGCGTCGCTGGTCTGGGAGAAGTCCGCGTACCACTCGCCGATCGCCGCGAACCTGGCCGGCGTCTGCAAGACGATCACCTCGTCAGCGTCTCCGGCCAGGGTGTTGCGGACGGCCGGCGGCGCGACCGGCGCCGCCAGCACCACCCACGCGGCTCCCTGCGCCCGCGCCACCTGGCACGCTGCCCGGGCGGTGGAGCCGGTCGCGACCCCGTCGTCAACAATGATCACGGTCCGCCCGCGTACCGGCACCGGCGGCCGGTCGCCCCGGTAGCGCCGTGCCCGCCGGTGTAGCTCGGCGCGCTCGGCCAGTTCCACCCGCGCGATGTCGTCCTCGCTGACCCGCGCCATCCGCACCACGTCGGGGTTGATGATCCGGACCCCGCCTTCGCCGATCGCCCCCATGCCGAGCTCGGGCTGGACCGGGACGCCGAGCTTGCGCACCAGGATCACGTCCAGCGGCGCGGACAGGGCGCGGGCGATCTCCGCGGCGACCGG
>DASQSC010000114.1:0-3844 GCA_035642555.1 Streptosporangiaceae bacterium
CACCGGAACCCGGTCGATCCCGCGCGGGTAGTAGTAGGCGAGCAGGTGCCCGCTGGTGTCCACGATCTGGGAGCGGACCGGAAGCTGCCCGAGTTCCGGCGTGCCCATCGAGTTGAACTTGTTCGCGCTGCTCTTGATGCCGATCCCGACCGCTCCGACGGTGGGGAGAGCTAGCCCGGCGACCACCGCCCCGCCTGCCGCCGCGAGGGCGACGAGCTTCGCGACGACGCCGACTTTGCTGGCCGGTCCCATTGCCACCACGGACCATAGGGTACGCCGGGCATTCGATGCGATGGACGACGATGGCGGAGCGTATACAGCCCGGTGACTAGTAGTCACTCGGCGTATGGCCCATGTGGGCTATCTGTGAAATGGGCCCTGTGAAGGTCTAGCGCTGGGCCCCTCCCTTCCGTAAGTTACAGATTCGCAACTGTGACCGCGGGCCTGACAACGTGCTGTGGGCCTGGACCGCAAGCGAGCGCCATCCGGCGTGACGACCCTTGGTGGCCGTGACGATCAGGAGGAGTGACCACATGTGGATCGCTGACTGGACCAGCCGTGCCGCGTGCAAGGAGACTGACCCGGACGAACTCTTCGTCCAGGGCGCGGCGCAGAACCGGGCCAAGCTGATCTGCCGTGGCTGCGCCGTGCGCACCGAATGCCTGGCGGATGCGCTGGACAACCGGATCGAGTTCGGGGTCTGGGGCGGCATGACCGAGCGGGAGCGGCGGGCCTTGCTGCGCCGCCGCCCGGACGTCACCTCGTGGCGCACGCTGCTCGAAGAAGCCCGCAACAAGTACGAGCGCACCGCGGGCGAACTGGTCGCCAGCTAGCCGGTTAGCCGGTTAGCCGGCCGCCAGCGCGGCCCCGATCGTCGTGAGGCCCGCGAGGTCATGCACGTCCTCCGGCTGGGCGGGCACCTCGGTGACCGGGACCCCCGGATGCGCGGCCGTGAAATGCTGCGACACCCGCCGCTGTACCGCCATCAGCTGCATCCGCTCGGCGTGCAGCCGTAGCGCCGTCGCGGCCAGCGGGTAACGCCCAGCGCTCCCGCCGTTGCCGCTCGCCGTCCCGCCGTTGCCGGTGGCCCCGCCGTTGCCAGCGGGCGTGCCGTTACCGGCGTGGGTGCCGTTACCGGCGGCCGGCTGGAGGGCCTCGGCTGCGGCCAGGCTGCGGGCGGCCGACAGCCTGGCGGCCGGCGAGCGCTGGACCCGGTTGAGCACCAGCCCGGCGAGCGGCATCCGGTCCTGCGACAGCCGTTCCACGAAATAGGAAGCCTCCCGCAGCGCATCCGGCTCCGGCGTCGCGATCACCAGGAACGCCGTGCCCGGCGCCTGCAGCAGCCGGTAGGTGTCCTCGGCGCGTTCCCGGAATCCGCCGAACATCGTGTCCAGCGCGGCCACGAACGTCTGCACGTCCCGCAGCATCTGCGCGCCGAGCACCTTCGTCAGCACCCCGGTGATCATGCCGAAGCCGGCGTTCACCACCTTCAGGTAGGCCCGCCCGCTCGCCTTGGTCGGGGCGGTCAGCAGCCGGATCAGGCGGCCGTCGAGGAACCGGGACAGCCGCTGCGGGGCGTCCAGGAAGTCGAGCGCCGACCGGCTCGGCGGGGTGTCCACGACGATCAGGTCCCATTCCTCGGCCCGCCGCAGCTGGCCGAGCTTCTCCATCGCCATGTACTCCTGCGTGCCGGCGAAGCTGGACGACAGGGACTGGTAGAAGGGGTTGGCCAGGATCTGCGCGGCCCGGTCCGGGTCGGCATGGGCCTCGACGATCTCATCGAAGGTCCGCTTCATGTCGAGCATCATCGCGTGCAGGCTGCCGGCCCGGGCGCCGCCGTCCGGCAGCGGGACCGGCCGCGGCGTGTTGTCGAGCGAGCTCAGTCCCATGGACTGGGCAAGCCGCCGGGCCGGGTCCACCGTCAGCACGACCACGTGCCTGCCTCGCTCGGCGGCCCGCAGGCCCAGCGCGGCCGCGGTGGTGGTCTTGCCCACCCCGCCTGACCCGCAGCACACGATGATCCGGGTACGCGGGTCGTCGATGAGCCGGTCGGTCTCCAGCCGCGGCGGGCGCACGCCCGCCGGTCTCAGCTCGTGCGGCCCCGTCATGCCGCGCCCGTCCTGACCGGCCCGGCGGCCGGCGGGCTGCCCGGTGTCAGCTCGGGGGGACGCCTCCCGCACACCCCCCGGCTCATGCCGCACCCTGCTCGCGCAGCGCCGCTGCCAGCCGGTACAGGCCGGCCAGGTCCATCCCCTCCGGGATCAGCGGCAGCTCGTAGCAGGGCTGGCCCGCCCTGGCCAGCCGTTCCCGTTGCTCGCGCTGGGCCAGCGCGCCGCGGGCATGCTCGGCCAGCTCGTCCGCGAGGCTGGCGGCCAGGCCGGCTTCCGCCCCGGCCGGCTCGTCGAGCCCGGCCGCCTTCAGGCCCAGCGCCAGCTCGTCCTGGTCGGCCCGGCCGGCGGCCAGCGCGGTGAGCTGGTCCGCCGGCAGGTCCACCGGCGGGACCATGTTGATCATGATGCCGCCGGGGTGGAACAACCACGGCTGGACCCCCGCAGGCTGGATCCCGCCCGGCTGGCTCCCGCCCGGCTGGACCCCTCCCGGCCCGGCCCCGCCGGGCTCAGCGCCGGGCTGGAGGCCGCCCTGCGGGAGGCCGCGCAGCTCGGCGAGGCCGTCCAGGGTCTCCTGCACCGGCATCTCCTCCAGCAGGGTGACGAAGTGGATCGCGGTCTGCGGGGACGCGATGACGCTCTGCACCGTGTCCGCATGCCCGCGGATCGGGCCCACCCGGGCCAGTCCGGAGATCTCCCCGGCGACGTTGAGGAACTGGCCGATGCGGCCGGTCGGGGGCGCGTCAAGCACCACCGCCTGGTACTTGAACCGGCTGCCCGCCTTCCGCCGGGCGCCCTCGGCGGCTTTGCCGGTCAGCAGCACGTCCCGCAGCCCGGGGGCGATCGTGGTGGCGAAATCCACCACCCCGAGCCGGGTGAGCGCCCGGCCGGCGTGGCGGAGGTTGTAGAACATCTCCAGGTACTCGATCAGCGCCGACTCCGGGTCGGCGGCCAGCGCGTACACGTCGCCGCCGGGCACGCCCGGCGCGCCTGGCGCCACCGCCACCTTCCGCTCCTCGTACGGCAGCGGCGGCCGGTCGAACAGCTGCGCGATCCCCTGGCGGCCCTCCACCTCCATGAGCAGCACGGTGCCGCCGTCGGCCGCCAGCGCGAGCGCGAGCGCGGCCGCGACGGTCGTCTTGCCGGTGCCGCCCTTGCCGGTGACGACGTGCAGCCGCACGCCCTCCCAGTCGGTGTCCCGAGCCGTCACGAGAAGGAGGTTATCTCCGGTTGAGCACCCCCGGCCTCATCCGCGACGGAGGGTGCCGGCCGCGCCCGGGTGGCTTCCCGCGCGAACCGCACTAGGCTGGGCACAAACCGCATGGCGCGGCCGGAAGGAGATGTTCCCCAATGGCTGCCCTCATTGTGATCCTGGTCATCGTCGTCATCGCCGGGCTGATCACGACAGGCCGGGCGCTGCGCGTGGTCCAGCAGTTTGAACAAGGCATCGTGTTCCGGTTCGGGCGGGTGCTGCCCGGCGTCCGCGGCCCCGGGCTGACGGCGATCAACCCGTTCACCGACCGGATGCAAAAAGTCAACATGCAGATCATCGCCATGGGGGTGCCGGCCCAGGAGGGCATCACCAGGGACAACGTCAGCGTCCGGGTGGACGCCGTCGTGTACTTCCGGGTGGTCGACCCGATCAAGGCCGTCGTCAACGTGCAGAACTACATGTTCGCGGTGTCCCAGCAGGCCCAGACGTCGCTGCGGTCCATCATCGGGCAGTCGGAGATGGA
>DASQSC010000115.1:0-9843 GCA_035642555.1 Streptosporangiaceae bacterium
TGGTCGGCGAGCGCGCTGGCCCGCAGCCCGAGGATCCGGCCCTCCCGGGTTGCCGCGATCTCCGCCCGCATCCGGTAGTCCCGCGCGAACGCGGTGCTCATCAGATTTTCCGAACGGTCCTCTACCCACTTGACGGGCCTGCCAGCGAGCATGGAGCCCACCACCGCACACAGGTACCCGGGGTACACCGGGACCTTGTTGCCGAACCCGCCGCCTATGTCCGGCGAGATGATCCGGATCTTGTGCTCCGGCAGGCCTGCTACCAGCGCGAACAGGGTCCGGTGGGCGTGCGGCGCCTGGCTGGTGACCCACAGGTCGAGATGGCCGCTGACCTGGTCGTAGTCGGCCACGCAGCCGCAGGTTTCCAGCGGCGCCGGATGGCTGCGCGGGAACACCAGGTCCCGGGCGACCACCACGTCGGCGGCGGCGAACACCTCGTCGGTGCGGGCCTTGTCGCCCGCCTGCCAGTCGAAGATGCGGTTGTCCTGGCGGCCGTCGAGATCGTCCCTGATCACCGGGGCGCCCCGGGCGAGCGCCCGGACCGGGTCGGTCACCGGCTCCAGCGGCTCGTACTCCACGCTGATCAGCTCCAGCGCGTCGCGGGCCGCGTACCGGTCCTCGGCCACCACGAACGCCACCTCCTGGCCCTGGAACCGGACCTTGTCGGTGGCCAGCACCGCCTGCACGTCGTGGGACAGGGTGGGCATCCAGGCCAGCCCGCGGGCGGCCAGCGTCTCGCCGGTGATCACCGCCCGGACCCGGGGGTGGCCCTCGGCCGCGGAAGCGTCCACCGAGACGACCCGGGCGTGCGCCAGCGGGCTGCGCAGGACCGCGCCGTGCAGCATCCCCTTGAGCTGGAGGTCATCGACAAAGGTGCCCTGGCCGCGGATGAAGCGCGCGTCCTCCTTGCGCTTCAGCGGCCCGTAAGCGCCGTTAGCGCTGGCCGCGGCCGGGCGGCCGGTCACGGCCGTCATGCGGGCACGCCCCCGGTCGCGGCACTGGAATGCTCCCCGGCCTCGTGCTCGGCGGCCCAGCGGACCGAGCGGACGATGTTCTCGTAGCCGGTGCAGCGGCAGATCTGGCCCGACAGTGCCTCCCGGATCTCGGCCGGGGAGGGGTCCGGGCTGCGGTCGAGCAGCCAGCGGGCGGTCATCATCATGCCCGGCGTGCAGAACCCGCACTGCAACCCGTGGCACTCACGGAACCCCTGCTGGACCGGGTCGAGCCGGCCGCCCATCGCCAGGCCCTCCACCGTCCGCACCCGGTGCCCGTCCGCCATCACCGCCAGCACCGTGCAGGATTTCACCGGGACCTCGTCCAGCCACACCACGCAGGCCCCGCAGTTGGAGGTGTCGCAGCCCCAGTGCGAGCCGGTGAGCCCCAGCTCATCCCGCAGGAAATGGATGAGCAGCAGCCGCGGCTCGACCTCGCGGGCGTGCGCCTCACCGTTGACGATCACCGTGATCTGCCGCATGTCAGCCGTCCCCGGGCCGGCCCTGGCCCCGCGCCCGCCGCAGCGCCGCCCGCAGCGCCCGGGTGGTCAGCTCGCTCGCCAAGTGCCGCTTGTATTCAGCGGGGCCGCGCTGGTCGGAGCCCGGCTGGCAGTTCTCCGCGGCGAGCTGCCCGGCCCGGCCGAAGTTCTCCTCGGTGGCGGGCCTGCCGCGCAGGAACTCCTCCGCCTCGGCGGCGACGAAGTGCCTGGCGCCGACCGCGGTGAGGCCGATCCCGGCCTCGCTGATCGCGTCGCCGTCCAGCCACAGCGCCGCCCCCGCCGCGCCGACCGGCCAGTCGCCGACGCGGCGCCCCACCTTCTGGTAGGAGCTGCCGCCGCCGGGCCTGATCGCCACCCGGATCTCGGTGAGGATCTCGCCCGGCGCGACCACCGTCTCGTACGGGCCGGTGAAGAACTCCCGCGCCGGCACCGTCCGGGTGCCGTCCGGGTGCCGGATCACCATGGTGGCGCGGAGCGCGGCGAACACGGCGGACAGGTCCTCGGACGGGTCGGCCTGGCACAGCGAGCCGCCGATGGTGCCCCATTCGCGCACCACCGGATCGGCGATCACCCGCTCGGCGTCGTGCAGGATCGGGAAGCGCTCGCCGGCCTCCGCCGCCGCCAGCAGCCCGGCGTGCCTGGTCAGCGCGCCGATCCGGAGCTCGTCGCCGGTCACCTCGAGGAACGCCAGCTCGCTCAGCCCGTTGATGTCGATGAGCGTCTCCGGCTGCGCCAGCCGCAGCTTCATCATCGGGATCAGGCTGTGCCCGCCGGCCAGGATCCGCGCCTCCGGGCCGGACCGGGCGAGGAGGTCAAGGGCATGCTCGACGCTGGCCGCCCGCTCGTACTCGACCTGCGCCGGAACCTGCATACGGCCTCCTAGGGCATGCCTGGCGGCCATCCCTGACCCGTGTGAGCAGTTTACGGGTGGTCAGCTGCGTGCGACGATGGCCGCGGCCCGGCCCGCCCAGCCCGTCACCCGGCCCCGGCCGCCCGCCCAGGTAATACCTTGGAAGTCAGATGACCCTCACGCAGCTCAATGCGTTTGTGCTGGTCGCGCGGCTGGGCTCGGTGACAGCGGCGGCGAACGCGCTCGGGGTGAGCGAGTCCGCGGTGTCGCAGGCGCTCTCGGCGCTCCGGCAGCACCTGGGCGACCAGCTGGTGACGCGCGGTCCCAGCGGGATGCGGCTCACCGCGGGCGGCTCCCGGCTGCTGGCGACCGCGTCCCAGATCGTGCTGCTGGGCGCCGAGGCCCACGCGGCGGTCCGGGCCGCGCAGGGCGCCCCGGAGCAGTTGCGGGTGGTCGCCAGCTCGGCGATGGCTGAGTTCGTGGTGAGCCCGCTGCTGGAGGCGTTCACCAAGCGCTACCCAGGGCCGCTCGAGTGGTCGGCCGGGGTGGCGGCGACCGGCGAGATCGAGGTGCTGGTGGCCAACCGGCTGGCCGACGTCGCGCTCGGCCCGGCAGTCACCACCGACCCGGCGCTCGGGGTGGTGAGCGAGCCGGTCTTCCGGTACCGGCTGGTGGTGGTCACGGCCGGGAGGGCGCGGCAGCGCGGCAGCGCCCGGCAGTGGCGGTGGCTGGTGGACCCGTCGGGTACCGACCCGCAGAGCGACGCCGGCCGGCTGCTGGCCAGGCTCGGCATCCCGGAGGACCGGATCGGGGTGTTCCCCAACCAGACCGCCGCCTGGGCCGCCGCTGCCGACGGGGCGGGGGTGGCGCCGGCGGTCGAGCACCTGGTCAGCCACCAGCTCCGGCGCGGCGAGCTGTCGCTGGCGGAGGTACCGGGGACCCCTGCCGAGGCCTGCTGGCACGCCACCCTGCTCGACCGCCAGCACCGCAGCGGCGCCGCCAACTCGCTGCGGCGCTTCCTGTCCACGCCGGAGGCCATGCACCTGATGCGGTCCCCGGCGGCGGGCGTCCGGCCGTCCAGGTTCCGGCCGCCCGTATACGTCACGATCTGGAGCTGACCCGCTCCTCCCGGTGCTCACGCGGCGGCCCTTAAGCAAGCGCTTATTCACGTATTGCGGCCGGCCGGCTGCTGAGCGGATTATGCAAGGCCAGAGCATAGTGAGGGCGCCGCGCGCGCCTGACAGCCGGGAGTGTGGCCATGCGGATCGAGTCCAGCGGGCACAGCCACGGTAATCCGCGCCTGTTCGAACTGGTCGAGCACACGCCCAAGACCGGGAAGAGCCCCACCGTGTGGGCGTGGCCCGAGCTGATGGATTACCTCAAGATCGCCGGGCAGCCGGTGGCCGGGCCCTGGCCGCCGCACCAGGAGCCCAGGCCCGACCCCACCGAGGAGTCCGGGCCGGTGGCGGTGGCGGACGAGTAGGGCACGGGAGGGTCAATGTATCCGTCGCGGTTCCGGTACGAGGCTCCGCGCTCGCTCGCCGAGGCGATCGGCCTGCTGCACACCGCGGAGAGCGCGGGGCACGAGGCCAAGGTGCTTGCCGGCGGACAGAGCCTGGTACCGCTGATGAAGCTGCGCTTCGCCGCCCCAGAGCTGATCGTCGACATCAACAACCTGCCGGGCCTCGGCTACCACCGCGCGGACCCGGACGGCACGATCCGGGTGGGGGCGCTCTGCCGCCACGCCGACCTCGAGCGCTCGGCCCTGCTCGCCAGCAGCCAGCCGACCATGGCAGCGGCGGCGCCGCTGATCTCCGACCCCATCGTCCGCAACCGGGGGACGCTGGTCGGGTCGCTGTGCCACGCCGACCCCCAGGGTGACTGGGCCTCGGTGGTGGTCGCGCTCGGCGGCTCGGTGGTGGCGCAGGGACCGGGCGGGCGGCGCTCGATCCCCGCGGACGCCTTCGTGACCGGGCCGTTCGAGAACGCGCTGGCGCCGGACGAGATCGCGGTGGAGGCCGTCATCCCGCCGCCGCGGGGAGTGCCGGCCGGCGGCTACCTGAAGCTGGAGCGGCGGGTCGGCGACTTCGCCACGGTGGGGGTGGCGGTCGCGCTCGACACCGCCGGCGGCACGGTGACCAGGGCGAGGATCGCGCTGACCGGGGTCGGAGGGTCCACCATCGCGGCCACCGACGCCGGGCAGGCGCTCACCGGCAAGGTGCTCACGGCCGAGGTCATCGAGCAGGCGGCCGGCCTCGCGGCGCAGGCGGCCCGGCCCCGCACCGACCACCGCGGCAGCGCCGAGTACAAGCGTCACATGGTGCGCACGTTCGTGACACGGCTGCTGACCCGCGCGGGCCAGGCGGCGGAAGCGGAAAGGGCGGCCTGACATGACAACCGTTTACGACGACCCCGGCGAGCAGGCGGCCGCCACCGACATCCCGCTGCGCCGGATCTCGTTCACCATCAACGGCGCCCGGAAGATCGCCGAGGTGGAGCCCCGGCTGCTGCTGGCGCACCTGATCCGCCGCGGGCTCGGGCTGACCGGCACGCACCTGGGCTGCGACACCACCAACTGCGGCGCCTGCACAGTGCTGGTGGACGGGAAGGCGGTCAAGTCCTGCACCATGCTGGCGGTGCAGGCCGACGGGCACGAGATCACCACCGTCGAGGGGCTGGCGACCGCGAGCGAGCTGCACCCGCTGCAGGAGGGGTTCCGGCAGGAGCACGGCCTCCAGTGCGGGTTCTGCACCCCGGGCATGATGCTGTCCGCCAAGGCGCTGCTGGCCGCCAACCCCAGCCCGACCGAGGAGGACGTGCGCTGGGCGCTGTCGGGCAACCTGTGCCGCTGCACCGGCTACCAGAACATCGTCAAGTCGGTGCTGTGGGCGGCTGACAAGCTGAGGGCCGCCGGGAACGGGTCCGGGTCCGACGGCGAATCCGGGGCGGGCGACGGGTCCGGGGCCGAGGAAGACGGGAGCAGCTGACGTGACGGCACTCGACGAAGTCAAGATCGGCGGGCTCGGCGCCAGCCGGAAGCGGGTCGAGGACAACCGCTTCATCCGGGGCAAGGGCAACTACACCGACGACATCGTGCTGCCCGGCATGCTGCACATGGAGATCCTGCGCAGCCCGCTGGCGCACGCCCGCATCAAGTCCATCGACGCCAGCCGGGCGTGGCAGATCCCCGGCGTCCACCTGGTGCTCACCGGCGAGATGATGGCGACCCGCAACCTCGCCTGGATGCCCACCCTGTCCTACGACACGCAGGCCGTGCTGGCCACCGACAAGGTCAGGTTCCAGGGCCAGGAGGTCGCCTGCGTCGTCGCCGACGACCCGTACATCGCCAAGGACGCGTGCGAGGCGATCGAGGTCGAGTACGAGCCGCTGCCGGCGATCGTCAGCCCGGAGCAGGCGGCCGCGCCGGGCGCGCCGGTCATCCGCGACGACAAGGAGAACCAGCACGATAACGTGATCTACCGGTGGGAGGTGGGGGACGCCGCGGCCACCGAGCGCGCCTTCGGGCAGGCCGACCAGGTCTCGCGGCTGCGGCTGCACTACCCCCGCTCGCACCCGTCGCCGATCGAGTGCTGCGGGTCGATCGCGGACTTCAACCGCGCCACCGAGAAGCTCACCGTGTACATGACCACGCAGGCCCCGCACATCATCCGGACGGCGGTGGCGCTGGTGGCCGAGCTGCCCGAGCACATGATCCGGATCATCTCGCCGGACCTCGGCGGCGGGTTCGGCAACAAGGTGCCGGTCTATCCCGGGTACGTGTGCTCGATCCTGGCCTCCATCCTGCTGGAGCGGCCGGTCAAGTGGATCGAGGACAAGTCGGGGAACCTGATCTCCACCGGCTTCGCTCGTGACATCTACCTGGACGGCGAGCTGGCGCTGCGCCGGGACGGCAAGATCCTCGGGGTCCGGATGAACGTGGACGCCGACCACGGCGCGTTCTTCTCCGACGCCCAGCCGAGCAAGTTCAAGATCGGCTTGCTGCACTCCACGTTCGCCTGCTACGACATCCCGGCCGGCCATCTGACCGCGACCGGCACCTACAGCAACAAGGCACCCGGCGGGGTGGCGTACCGGTGCTCGTTCCGGGTCACCGAGGCGATGTTCTTCCAGGAACGGATGATCGCCCAGGCGGCCCAGGACCTCGGCCTGGACCCGGCCGAGTTCCGGCGCCTCAACTACGTGCGCGACGAGGACTTCCCGCACCGGACCACGTTCGGCTTCCTGCTCGACTCCGGCCAGTACGGCAAGTGCCTGGACGTCGGGCTGAAGGCGGTGGGGTACCAGGACTTCCGGCGGCAGCAGGAGGAGGCCCGCAGCCGTGGCAGGCTGCTCGGCCTGGGCATCTCCACCATGACCGAGCCGCTCGGGGCCGGGAACAGCCGGGAGTACGACATCCTCGGCATCAAGATGTTCGACTCGGCCGAGCTCAAGGTGCACATGACCGGCAAGGCCATCGTCCGCACCGGGGCCAAGACCCAGGGCCAGGGGCACGAGACGACCTGGGCCCAGATCGTCAGCCACGAGCTCGGCCTCCCGGCTGAGGACGTGGTGGTGGAGGAAGGCGACACCGACACCGCGCCGTTCGGTATGGGCACCTACGCCTCCCGCAGCACGCCGGTGGCCGGCGCGGCGGTGGCGATGGTGTCGCGCAAGATCCGGGCCAAGGCGCGCAAGCTGGCCGCCCACCTGCTGGAGGTGTCCGAGGAGGACGTGGAGTGGGAGCTGGGGCGGTTCTACGTCCGCAGCGCCCCCGACCGCGGGGTCACCATCCAGGAATGCGCGATGGCGGCCTACAGCAACATGCCCGACGGCATGGAGCCGGGCCTGGAGAACACCGCCTACTACGACCCGCCCAACCTGACCTGGCCGTTCGCCGCCTACTTCGTGACGGTCGAGGTGGACCCGGATACCGGGGTGTGGGACGTGCTCAACATGGTCGCGGTGGACGACTGCGGCGTGCGGATCAACCCGATGATCGTCGAGGGCCAGATCATGGGCGGGCTGACCGAGGCCTACGCGATGGCGAACATGCAGTTCATCACGTTCGACGCGGACGGCAACTGCGTGGGCTCGAACTATATGGACTACCTGCTGCCGACCGCCTGGGAGACGCCCGGGTTCGAGCTGCACAGCGAGGTCGTGACGCCGAGCCCGCACCACCCGATCGGCGCGAAGGGCATCGGCGAGTGCGCGGCGGTCGGCGGCCCGGCGGCGTTCGTGAACGCGGTGCTGGACGCGATCGCCAGCACCGGGGTGCGGAACATCGACATGCCGCTGCTGCCGGACCGGGTGTGGGAGGCGATGACGCGCCGGCATGACGTGTCGGGCGCCCCGCCGGTGCGGTCAGACGACTGAACGGGGAGAGCGCATGGGCGACGTGGAGATCCTGCAGCAGGCCAGCGAGCTGGCGCGGGCCGGAGAGCCGTTCGCGCTGGCCACCGTGGTCTGGCGGGAGGGCCCGTCGTCCAGCCAGCAGGGCTCCCGGGCCATCATCACCGGCGCGGGTGAGGTCCGCGGCTGGATCGGCGGCGCCTGCGCCGAGCCGGTGGTGATCCGCGAGGCGCAGCAGGTGATGAGCACGGGGGAGCCGCGGCTGCTGCTGCTCGGCACCCCCGGCCAGTTCGGCGGCGCGGTGCGCCGCGGCATGACGGTGGTGCCGATCTCCTGCCAGAGCGAGGGCGCGCTCGAGGTCTACGTCGAGCCGGTGGTGCCGGCGCCGCACCTGGTCGTCGTCGGCGGCTCGCCGATGGCGAAGACCCTGGCCGGCCTCGCGACGGCGCTCGGCTGGCGGGCCGACCTGATCGCCCAGGATGACTTCACGGCCGCCGCGGCCGGCGAGCAGTCGCTGGTCGTGGTGGCCGCGCAGGGCCACGGCGACGAGGAAGCCGTGGCGCAGGCCGTCGCCGCCCGGCCCGCCTATCTGGGCCTGGTGGGCTCGGCCAGGCGGGGCGCGGCGGTGCTCGGCTACCTCGCCGACCAGGGCCTGCCGTCCGGGCAGCTCGACCGGGTGCGGGTCCCGGCCGGCCTGGATCTCGGGCACACGACCCACCGCGAGATCGCGGTCGCGATCCTGGCGGAACTGGTCCAGTTGCGCGCCGCCGGCGGGCTGGCTGTGGGGGGCCCGGCCAGCCCGCCGGCGCGTACCCCCCGGCCGGAGGCCACCGACCCGGTGTGCGGGATGACCGTGACCGCCGGGCCGTCCGGGCTGCCGCTGACGCATGACGGCGTCACCTACTACTTCTGCCGGGCGCAATGCCGCCGGGAATTCGAGCAGGACCCTGCCGCCTACCTGACGAAGGACGGCCAATGCTGATCAAGAACGAGTTCGAGGTGGCCCAGCCGCCCGACCAGGTATGGCAGTTCTTCGGGAACATCCCGCAGGTCGCCGCCTGCCTGCCGGGCGCGGAACTGACCGAGGACCTCGGCGGCGACAAGTACCAGGGCCGGGTCGCGGTGCGGATGGGACCGGTGCGGCTGAACTTCGGCGGCACCGCCGAGATCACCGAACGGGACGAGGCGGCCAGGCGGATGGTCGCGCACGCCACCGGCGCCGAGGAACGGGGCCGCGGCCAGGCGAGCATGGACCTCACCGCCACGCTGGCCCGGGCCGGCTCCGGCACCAGGGTCTCGGTGACCCAGGACCTGCAGCTGGCTGGCGCGGCCGCGCAGTACGGCCGGGGCATGATCTCCGATGTCACGTCCGTGCTGATGCGCGACTTCGCCGCCAACCTGGCCGACCGGATCACCCGGGCCGAGCGCGGCGAGGAACTCACCGCCGCTGCGGCCACCCCGGCGCAGGGCTTCACCGTCGGCCTCCGGGCCGCGCTGATGGCGCTGACCCGGGTCTTCCGCCGGTTCTTCGCGCCCTACCGGCCCGTTCCTAGCTGAGGAGACAGCCATGGTCTTGTGGTGGATCGGCAACGCCATCCTGCTGTTCATCGTGCTCCCGGTGGTCATCTACCTGCTCAACCGGGTGCTCGCGGCGATGGAGCGGATCCGGGCGGCCGCCGACGACATCCTGGCGGGCGGGGTGGCCCTGGCCGGGGAACTGGAACCCGTCCCGGCCGGGCTGGCCCGGACCGACCAGGTGGTCAGGGACGTCGCCGTGGGCGCGACCCGGTACGCCGGCTCTGTCGCCAAGCTCCTGGGCTAGGGAGGGATACGCAATGCCAGCAGCCGCCTGGGCGACGATCATCATCGCCGCCCTGATCATCGCCATCACCGCGGTGGCCCTGCTGCGGGTCATCTTCCACCTGCGGGCGGTCCGCGCGACGCTCAGCCAGGTGATCGGCGGGGTCGCGGTGGTAGCGGACCGGACCAGCACCGTCCCGGCCCGCCTCACCTCGGTCAATGCCAGCCTCAAGCCGGTCCGCGACTTCTGCGAGACGGTCTGACACTCGGCGGAGGAGCCGTCATGGAACCACATGTCCTTGCCGCGGGGTCCAGCGTCACTGGCTGGGTCGTGGGCTGGGTAATCGGG
>DASQSC010000116.1:0-5034 GCA_035642555.1 Streptosporangiaceae bacterium
GAGGCCGAGGCCGAGGAGAAGGACGAGTTCGACGTCATCCTCGAGGCCGCAGGCGACAAGAAGATCCAGGTCATCAAGGAAGTGCGGAGCCTGACCAGCCTGGGCCTCAAGGAGGCCAAGGACCTGGTCGACGGCGCGCCCAAGCCGCTGCTCGAGCACGTGAACAAGGAGGCCGCGGACAAGGCCCAGGCCGCCCTCGAGGGCGCCGGCGCCACCGTCACGGTCAAGTAACCGCCCGCGGGCGAATCGACACCGCCCCGGGGACGCCTGTTCGTGGCGTCTCCGGGGCGGTGCCACCCTCCGTGCAGCGTCCTGCTTTCCCCGAACAGGGCACTCACTCTCGCCCGGTGCCGTTGGCGCGCCGCCAGGGCACCCCGCTGCCCGGCCTACCGCGCCCCGGTTCACCTGGCCTGAACTGATAGGCTTACCCAAGCGGGGGCGAGCTCACACCTCAGCGCTGGTGTGGCGTTCGTCACGCACATGGAAACGGCCGTGGGGACCAGCCGGACTTGACGTTTTGCCTAGAACAGGCCATGCTGCGGAGCAACCGTGAATCACACTGTGACATACAGTTGACGAGCAGTGTAGCCGTGGGCTACACTGCCAATTTGCGCTGCACTCTAACGTCCTCGGCCCCCTCGAACCCTCGCGGCGTGTGTCCGGAGGGCGTTTTGCGTGCGCGCGGTGAATGTCCGAACGCAATCGGAAGGACCCCTGTTGGCAGCTTCGCGCAGCGCCTCGGCCACTGGTTCCGCTTCCCGTCGTGTCTCGTTTGCCCGCCTGAAGGAGCCCTTTGAGGTTCCCGACCTGCTTGCCCTGCAGACCGATTCGTTCGACTGGCTGCTCGGCAACGAGCGCTGGGCCGCCCGGGTGGAGGAAGACCGGAAGTCTGGGCTGAAGGATGTGCCGGAACAGTCCGGACTGGAAGAGATCTTCGAAGAGATCAGCCCGATCGAGGACTTCACCGGGACGATGTCGCTCTCGTTCCGCGACCACCGGTTTGAGCCTCCCAAGTACTCCGTGGAGGAGTGCAAGGACAAGGACATGACCTACTCCGCCCCGATGTTCGTGACGGCGGAGTTCATCAACAACAGCACGGGTGAGATCAAGAGCCAGACCGTGTTCATGGGCGACTTCCCGCTCATGACCCCCAAGGGCACCTTCATCATCAACGGGACCGAGCGGGTCGTCGTCTCGCAGCTGGTCCGGTCGCCCGGGGTCTACTTCGACCGGCAGGTTGACAAGACCTCCGACAAGGACATCTACAGCTGCAAGGTGATCCCGTCGCGAGGCGCCTGGCTCGAGTTTGAGATCGACAAGCGGGACGCCGTCGGGGTCCGCATTGACCGCAAGCGCAAGCAGAGCGTGACCGTCCTGCTGAAGGCGCTCGGCTGGGACAGCGCGCGGATCCTGGAGCGGTTCGGCCAGTACGAGTCGGTGCGGGCGACGCTGGAGAAGGACCACACCACCGGCCAGGATGACGCGCTGCTCGACATCTACCGCAAGCTCCGCCCGGGTGAGCCGCCGACCAGGGAGTCCGCCCAGGCGCTGCTGGACAACCTGTACTTCAACGCCAAGCGGTACGACCTCGCCAAGGTAGGCCGGTACAAGATCAACAAGAAGCTGGGCCTGGTGACGCAGATCCGGCAGGGCACGCTCACCGAGGACGACATCGTCGCCACCATCGAGTATCTGGTCCGGCTGCACGCGGGCGAGGAGGAGATGAAGGCCGGCGAGGCCATCATCCCGGTGGAGACCGACGAGATCGACCACTTCGGCAACCGCCGCATCCGCACCGTCGGCGAGCTGATCCAGAACCAGGTCCGGCTGGGCCTGGCCAGGATGGAGCGGGTCGTCAGGGAGCGGATGACGACCCAGGACGTCGAGGCCATCACGCCGCAGACGCTGATCAACATCCGGCCGGTCGTGGCCTCCATCAAGGAGTTCTTCGGCACCAGCCAGCTGTCGCAGTTCATGGACCAGACCAACCCGCTGGCCGGGCTCACCCACAAGCGGCGCCTGAACGCGCTCGGCCCCGGCGGACTGTCCCGTGAGCGGGCCGGGTTCGAGGTCCGGGACGTGCACCCGTCCCACTACGGCCGGATGTGCCCGATCGAGACGCCGGAAGGCCCGAACATCGGCCTTATCGGCTCGCTGGCCTCCTACGCCCGGGTCAACGCGTTCGGCTTCATCGAGACGCCTTACCGCAGGGTCAAGTCCGGCAAGGTCACCACCCAGATCGACTACCTGACCGCGGACGAGGAAGACCGGCACGTGATCGCCCAGGCCAACGCCCCCCTCACCGGGGACGGCTCGTTCGCCGAGAGCCGGGTGCTGGTCCGTCGCAAGGGCGGCGAGGTCGACTACATCAAGCCGGACGAGGTCGACTACATGGACGTGTCGCCGCGCCAGATGGTGTCGGTGGCCACCGCCATGATCCCGTTCCTGGAGCACGACGACGCCAACCGGGCCCTGATGGGGTCCAACATGCAGCGCCAGTCCGTGCCGCTGCTGCGGAGCGAGGCCCCGCTGGTGGGCACCGGCATGGAGTACCGGGCCGCCGTCGACGCCGGCGACGTCATCACCGCCGAGCAGGCGGGGGTGGTGGAAGAGGCCTGCGCCGACTACGTGACCGTGGCCCACGACGACGGCAGCCGCAAGACGTACCTGGTGGCCAAGTTCCGCCGGTCCAACCAGGGCACCTGCTTCAACCAGAAGCCGGTGGTCGAGGAGGGCCAGCGGGTGAACGCGGGCCAGGTCGTCGCCGACGGCCCGTGCACCGATCACGGCGAGATGGCGCTCGGCCGGAACCTGCTGGTCGCCTTCATGCCGTGGGAGGGCCACAACTACGAGGACGCGATCATCCTCTCGCAGCGGCTGGTCCAGGACGACGTGCTGTCCTCGATCCACATCGAGGAGCATGAGGTCGACGCCAGGGACACCAAGCTGGGGCCGGAGGAGATCACCCGGGACATCCCGAACGTCTCCGAGGAGGTCCTGGCCGACCTGGATGACCGCGGGATCGTCCGGATCGGCGCCGAGGTGGTCACCGGCGACATCCTGGTCGGCAAGGTCACCCCGAAGGGCGAGACCGAGCTCACCCCCGAGGAGCGGCTGCTGCGCGCGATCTTCGGCGAGAAGGCGCGCGAGGTCCGCGACACCTCGCTGAAGGTGCCGCACGGCGAGTCCGGGAAGGTCATCGGGGTCCGGGTGTTCACCAGGGAGGACGGCGACGAGCTGCCGCCGGGCGTGAACGAGCTGGTCCGGGTGTACGTCGCGGCCAAGCGGAAGATCACCGACGGTGACAAGCTGGCTGGCCGGCACGGAAACAAGGGCGTCATCGCCAAGATCCTGCCGATCGAGGACATGCCGTTCCTGCCGGACGGCACGCCGGTGGACATCGTGCTGAACCCGCTCGGCGTGCCCGGCCGGATGAACGTCGGCCAGGTGCTGGAGACGCACCTCGGCTGGGTCGCCAAGTCCGGTTGGAAGGTCGCTGGCGACGACGCCGACTGGAAGAAGCGGCTGCGCCGCATCGGTGCCGAGGAGGCCGAGCCGGGCAGGCCGGTGGCCACCCCGGTGTTCGACGGCGCCTACGAGGCGGAGATCACCGGGCTGCTCGGCAGCACCCTGCCGAACCGGGACGGGAACCAGATGGTGGGCGGGGGCGGGAAGGCAGTGCTGTTCGACGGCCGGACCGGCGAGCCGTTCCGGGACCCGATCTCGGTCGGTTACATCTACATCCTCAAGCTGCTGCACCTGGTGGACGACAAGATCCACGCCCGCTCGACCGGCCCGTACTCGATGATCACCCAGCAGCCGCTGGGCGGGAAGGCGCAGTTCGGCGGCCAGCGCTTCGGCGAGATGGAGGTCTGGGCGCTGGAGGCCTACGGCGCGGCCTACGCGCTGCAGGAACTGCTCACGATCAAGTCGGACGACGTGCTCGGCCGGGTCAAGGTCTACGAGGCCATCGTGAAGGGCGAGAACATCCCCGAGCCGGGGATCCCCGAGTCCTTCAAGGTCCTGATCAAGGAAATGCAGTCGCTCTGCCTGAACGTGGAGGTGCTCTCCAGCGACGGTGCCGCCATCGAGATGCGCGACACCGACGAGGACGTCTTCCGCGCGGCGGAAGAACTTGGCATCGACCTGTCCCGGCGCGAGCCGAGCAGCGTTGAAGAGGTCTGATCCGAACTACCTCAGGGGAATACACACGTGCTCGACGTTAACTTCTTCGACGATCTGCGCATCGGCCTAGCTACCGCGGACGACATCAGGCTCTGGTCGCACGGCGAGGTCAAGAAGCCGGAAACCATCAACTACCGCACCCTCAAGCCGGAGAAGGACGGTCTTTTCTGCGAGAAGATCTTCGGCCCCACCCGGGACTGGGAGTGCTACTGCGGTAAGTACAAGCGCGTCCGGTTCAAGGGCATCATCTGCGAGCGCTGCGGCGTCGAGGTCACCAGGGCCAAGGTGCGGCGGGAGCGGATGGGCCACATCGAGCTGGCCGCGCCGGTCACTCACATCTGGTACTTCAAGGGCGTGCCCAGCCGCCTCGGCTACCTGCTCGACCTGGCGCCGAAGGACCTGGAAAAGGTCATCTACTTCGCGGCGTACATGATCACGCACGTGGACGAGGACGCCCGGGCCGCTGACCTGCCCTCGCTGGAGGCCAAGATCTCGGTCGAGCGCGGCCAGCTGGAGCAGCGCCGCGATGCCGACATCGAGGCCCGGCAGTCGAAGCTGGAGAAGGACCTGGCCGAGCTGGAGGCGGCCGGGGCCAAGGGCGACGCCCGCCGCAAGCTGCGGGAGAGCAGCGACCGGGAGTGCCGCCAGATCCGCGACCGCGCGCAGCGGGAGTTGGACCGGCTGGAGGAGGTCTGGAACCGGTTCCGCAACCTCAAGGTCCAGGACCTGGAGGGCGATGAGCTGCTGTACCGGGAGATGCGCGACCGGTTCGGCCGCTACTTCCGCGGCGGCATGGGCGCCCAGGCCATCCAGGAGCGGCTGGCCAGCTTCGACCTGGAGGGCGAGGCG